>JAGHSL010000081.1 GCA_018065885.1 Candidatus Limimorpha equi | reverse complement strand
AATGCTTTGTAATGAAACGGTTGTTGTTGATATTAGTGCTGATTTGCAGCCTGAATTGTTTCTCGCAGCAGATGGAAAGCGTCCGTGTCGCTTTTTGGAACATGGAGAATTTCTTCGACCCGTTTGTCGACAGCACGCTGACTTACAACGAGTTTACTGCCGAAGGCTCGCAGCATTGGACCAAATCGCGCTTCTACAAGAAACGCAACAACATGTACAAGGCCATTCTTGCCCTTTCTGAAAACAAGCCGATTGGCATTTTCGGCGTTTGCGAGGTGGAAAACGAGTATGTGTTGAACAGCTTATTCAACCAAACTCCACTCAAAAACCACAATTACCGTTTCGTCCATTACGAAGGCCCCGACAAACGCGGCATCGATCCGGCTATCATCTATTCGAAAGACTGGTTCACCTTGGTCGAAAGCAAAACCATACCTTATTATAATCCGGAAGACACGGCCTATCATTCACGCGACATTTTGTATGCAAAGTTTATTGATAACGAAGACGATACGATTCATATCTTTGTCAATCACTGGCCGAGCCGCTATAGCGGTGAGTTGGAGACTGTTGGCTCAAGGGCTTGTTCGGCGGCCATTTTGCGTGCTCAAGTTGATTCGATAAACGCTGTTGCCCCTGAAGGTTATTCTCCGAAAATCATCATGATGGGCGACTTGAACGATTGCCCGACCGACCCAAGCATTTATGATGTGCTGAAAGCGAGGCCGATTTCAGAATATGAGGACGGAAATCTGATAAATTTCATGGCCGGAAACCAAAGCCTTGGTTTTGAAGGCACCTTGAAGCATCAGAACGATTGGCAGATTTTCGACCAGATTATTGTGACACCGCAAGTGCTGAACGATAGGGAAGGCCTTCATTATAAGGAAAATAGCGCACGCATCTTCTGGACCGATTTCATGCTGGAGGACGACCCGACTTATCACGGGAAGAAACTCATTCGCACATACATCGGTCCTCGCTATTTCGGCGGTTTCAGCGACCATTTGCCGGTCTATATTGATTTGGTTCGGTGATTTTTTCAGTTATCGGTTTATTGCAGAATCCATAATTACCAATATTTGGCCAGAAGCCAAAAGCCAGAAGCCAAAAGCCAGAAGCCAAAAGCCAGAAGCCAAAATCAAACGTAAACATCTCCAAAAAATAATCTCACACAATTCGTCACCGTTCCTTAATAAACACTACCTTTGCAGCCGCTAAACAAGCAAAGAAATGTGGATCTTATTATCCTTAATATCGGCCTTCCTATTAGGCTTTTACGACATTTTCAAAAAGAAGTCGGTTAATGCAAATGCGATAGCTCCGGTGCTGTTTTTCAGTACTTTAGTGAGTGCGCTTATATTCTTGCCTTTCATTTTGTTGTCTCATTATCAGCCGCAGTGGTTTTCCGATGGCTTTCTGACCAATTTTTATGTCGAACCGATTCCTTTGAAAAATCATCTTCTGATTTTGGGAAAGGCTTTCATGATTATGATTTCGTGGGTCTTCAGTTATTCGGCGATGAAGAATCTGCCTATAACCGTGGTTGGCCCAATCAATCAGTTGAGACCGGCTATATCGTTGCTGTTGCTGCTGATTGTTTTTCAGGAACATTTGACTGTAAATCAGTGGATTGGTGTTGTGTTGGCCATCATTTCCTTTTATTTGATGAACAAATCGGGCAAACGGGAAGGCATCAAGTTTGAGTCGAATAAATGGGTGATTATGCTTCTGCTATCTGCTGTAATTGTGGCAATTAGCGGAATCTACGATAAGTTTTTGTTGAGCAAGCAACGCATGGCTCCGGTCACGGTGCAGTCTTGGTATTCCGTTTATCTGTTCATACTGATGACGGTGTTCATCTTGTGCATTTGGTGGAAGCGCCGCAAGGAACATCCGTTCGAGTGGCGTTGGAGCATCGTAGTCATGGCGGTTTTTGTTTCGGTGGCCGACTGCATCTATCTTTCCGGCTTGAGTCAGGAAGCAGCCGTCATGGTTATCATTCCGTTGATTCTCAATGGTGTACGCCTTGTCGTTTCGTTTTCATACGGAGCTTTATGTTTCAAGGAAAAAAATATCAGGAGCAAGATTATTCCGCTCCTGATGGTCTTGACGGCATTGGCTTTCCTTTGCGTATAAGGGAAATAATCATAAGGGTTGCTTAGCCCCGTATCAACGTAGCGCAATGCCAGGCAGCGACGTACAATCCTATCTCGCGCCAGCCATATCAATTTGTGCGTTTTGTTTTTCTTCGCTTTCTGAGTTGTCGATGAGGCATCTTGGAATTTCCGTGTAATCCGTTCAATCCGTATTTTCTTTTTTGAATAATTTATGATAATTTGTATGGCATAAATTTCCACAAATGAATCATTAATTTTCCTTTCCTGCTTTTTTTGAAAAATTTTCGGTAATTTGCGTCCTCCAAATGGAAAATGTCTATTTTTGTAACCTGCATAAAGTATGATAAGGAACCTGAATAACTTAAACACATTTGATAATTAAATTCTAAGACGATGAAACTAAAACATTTACAAATTGGAAGAGCCGGACGCTATATGCTTCTGTTTTTGATGTTGCCTCTGATGGCGGCAAAAGCCTACGCCTACGATTTCTCCGCCGTGTGCAGCACAGGACAGACCCTGTATTACAACATTACGGACAACGAAAGCCATCTCGTCGAATTGACTTGTCCCAGAACAAATGATTACCCATGGAACGGCTATACGGAGCCAGAAGGACACATCTCCATCCCTTCAACGGTAACCTATAATGATGTGGGATACACGGTTTCCGCCATTGGCGATTATGCTTTTTATGAATGCTACGACCTTACGGGTTCACTCACCATACCGAATTCCGTGACTTCAATTGGAGAATCTGCTTTTAATAGTTGCTACGGCTTTAATGGTTTCCTGACCATAGGCAATTCCGTGACTTCAATTGGAGATTATGCTTTTTGCTCTTGCGCCCGCTTTATTGGTTCGCTGGCCATTCCGAATTCCGTGATTTCAATTGGAGAATATGCTTTTCAAAATTGCTACTACTTTACGGGTTCGCTGACCATCCCGAATTCCGTGACTATAATTGGAGAGGCTGCTTTTGAGGGTTGCTACGGCTTTACTGGCTCGCTGACCATCCCGAATTCCGTGACTTCGATTGGCGATCGGACTTTCTGTGGTTGCAGAGGCTTTACTGGTTCGCTGACCATCCCGAATTCCGTGACTTCAATTGGCGATTAAGCTTTTTACATGTGCATCTGCTTTACGGGTCCGCTCACCATCCCGAATTCCGTGACTTCAATTGGAGAATATGCTTTTTACTCTTGCTTCGGCATTACTGGTTCGCTGACCATCCCGAATTCCGTGACTGAGATTATAGAATATGCTTTTTACTATTGCTACGGCATTACTGGTTCGCTCACCATCCCGAATTCCGTGACTTAGATTTCAGAATATGCTTTTTACTATTGCTACTGCTTTACTGGTTCGCTGACCATACCGAATTCCGTGACTTCAATTGGAGAATATGCTTTTTACTCATGCTACGGGTTGACGGGTTCGCTGACCATCCCGAATTCCGTGACTTCCATCGACAGAAATGCTTTTGGTAATAATGACTTCTCATCCATTGCTGTTGATCCCAATAATCCTTACTGC
>JAGHSL010000383.1 GCA_018065885.1 Candidatus Limimorpha equi | reverse complement strand
ATTACAATAGCCGACATTTGCAAAGGCTTTGTATACAACGAATTGGAGGGCAAAGGACTGTTCGGGCTTTCAGGCTCGCTAACCATTCAGCCCGAATACCAGCGCAACTACATTTACGCCGACGGCAGGCGCGATGTGGCCGTAATAGAATCGATACTTGCCGGCTATCCGCTGGGACTTATCTATTTCAACGAGCCAGCCGAAGGCAAATACGAAGTTCTCGACGGCCAGCAGCGCATTACCTCGTTTGGGCGCTACGTTACGGGCAAGTTCGCCATTAAGATTGATGGCATGGAGCAGTATTTCAGCGGTTTGGCAAAAGACCAACAAGAAAAGATACTGCAAACTCCGCTTACCATCTACATTTGCCAAGGCGAGGAAAAGGAGATAAAAGACTGGTTCAAGACCATCAACATTGCAGGCGTTCCGCTCAACCAGCAGGAATTGCGCAACGCCATTTTCAGCGGAGAATTTGTCACGCTTGCCAAGGCCGAATTCAGCAACAGCCAGAACGCCAACGTGCAGAAATGGAGCGCTTACATTAAAGGCACGACCATCAGGCAAGAGATATTGGAGTGCGCTTTAGATTGGGTGTCGGCAGCACAAGGCAAAACCATCGACAACTATATGAGCGAGCACCGTCACGACACGAACATAAACGAACTAAAGGCATACTTTACCAGCGTAATCGATTGGATTAGCAGCGTGTTTAACGATGTGGAAAACGAAATGCGCGGCTTGGAATGGGGGCGTTTGTACGAAACCTATCACACACGGGCCTACAATCCCGATGAAGTTCAGAGCCGTGTTCGTGCCCTCTATGCCGATGTGTTTGTGAAACGCAGCGGCGTGTTTGAGTATGTTCTTGGCGGTGAGCAAGACAAGCGTCTGCTTGAGATTCGTTTGTTCGAAGAACCGGTAAAGAAAGCCAAATATGCACAGCAAAAGAAAGAAGCCGAGGAAAAAGGCATTTCAAACTGTCCGTTGTGTGCGTGTGGCAACAATGCCAACCGGACAAAAATCTGGAAATACAACGAAATGGATGCCGACCACGTAACAGCGTGGAGCCGCGGCGGAGCAACCGACATAAGCAACTGCGAAATGCTTTGCAAAACACACAACCGCAGCAAGGGCAACAAATAATCATAAAAAACGGACTTCCACTCCATAAATTTCAATAAAAAACGGAGTACAACTCCGTTTTTTCATCATTTTGCCTTCAGGGAGAAGCCTTCTTTTTTCATGGCATGACGGACAGTCAGGAAAGCCGAAGTGCAGCCAACGGCAAGAATTGTGGCAAAAATAATGAAGACATCCTTCATTTTCAGCAGAACCGGATAGGCATCCACAATATAGTTTCCGCCGCCTGAACCGAATTTTATGAAGCCGAAATGTTGTTGCAAAAGGACGGCTAAAATGCCTATAACCAAGCCAATAATGCCGCCGACAACAGAAATCAGAAGCCCTTCGTTCATGAAGACACGTTGAAGGAAATTCCTGTCTGCACCCATGGCTTTCAGAATTTCCGAGTCCTTACGCTTGTCAATCATCAGCATGGAAAGCGAACCGACAACATTGAAAGTGGCAAGTATGAGAATGAAAGTGAGAATGGCATATACCGCCCATTTTTCGGAACGCATGATGCGATATAAAGTCTCTTGCTGCTCCTGTTGGTCCTTGATGACAAAACCATCGCCAAGCATCGATTTCACTTCCTTTTTCACCTTATGCACATCGGCATTTTGAGACAAGAAGAGTTCCATTTCGGTCGCTTTATCCTCATATTCAAGCAATTCCGACAACCATTGAAAAGGAACCAAAACGATTTTTTCATCCATTTCCTGCTCAGTGGCAAAAACACTTTGAACGCTCAAAACACCCGAATTGAAACTGTTTTCAAGGCTCATCGAAGATGCGTTGCCGCGTTTGGGAACATAAACCCGCACCACCGAATAAGGGTCGTAGGCATTGATGCCCAAATACCAAGCCACGCCAGCACCGGGAACCGCAAAATCATATTCTCCATCAGAAAGCAACAAGGTATCCTGATTGAAAACGACCTCTTTCATTCGTTCAATCTTCTCATAATCAGCACTAACGCCCTTCACTTGACCGATGTGCTGCTTGTCGTTTGCACGGAAAAGTGCATCTTCAGTAAGAGTTGGCACGACATAATCAACACCTTGAACGGATAACAACCATTCGCTCGGAAAACTTTGCAAATCAATCGTTTTTCCAACGGAAGACGAAATCTGAATGTCTGGAGTCAGGCGGTTGTTCAATGAAGAAATGACATCTTCCAGACCATTGAAAACCGAAAGCACGACAATCAAGGCAAAAGACGCCACACTAATACCGACAATGGAAATCCAAGTGATGATATTAATAAGGTTGTGACTTTTTTTCGCCAGCAAATAACGGGTCGCTATGAAAAGCGGCGTCTTCATTTCTTCGAATGAAGCAGATTGTCAATGTTTTCGATATAATCCAATGAATCATCGAGATAGAAACGCAGTTCGGGAATCACTCGCATCTGATAGCGGATGCGGTTGCCCAGCAAGCCTCGAATGGCTTTTGCATTCTGCCCGACTTCATCAACGACTTTCTGCTTGTCGTCAACGCCGAAAATGCTCAAATATACTTTGGCATACGACAAATCGGAAGTCACATTGACATTCGTCACCGTCATCATCAAAGAAGGAACGGCCGGACGCAATTCCTTTTGAAAAATATCGCTCAATTCCTTCAATATCAGTTTATTTACTTTTTCTAATCTTTTTCCGTCCATGGAGGTATAATTTAAAGATTTAATGATTTAAAATTCAAAGATTTAAACTATTGGTTATCGGTTTTCAGCTATCAGTTTTCGGTTTACCGATTACTGAAAACTGTAAACCGATAACTGAGAACCATATACGATGCAAAAATAGCAAAATCCATTCATTCGCGGTTCTTGGAATCCATGATAATCGTAACCGGTCCATCGTTAATCAGTTC
>JAGHSL010000139.1 GCA_018065885.1 Candidatus Limimorpha equi | reverse complement strand
TGACGGCCAAAATGTCCGTAGGAAGCGGTCTCTTCAAAAATCGGGTTGGTGAGGCCGAAACGCTTGACGATAGCGTATGGACGCAAATCGACGATTTGCTTGATGCGTTCCGCTATTTCGGTGTCGCTGAGGACTTTACCATTGGCACCCTTAACGTGTGCCGTATTTTCCGTGTTGATATAGAAACCAACTGGTTTGGCAACGCCGATGGCGTAGGCAATCTGAACCAAAGCCTGGTCGCAAATGCCAGCTGCCACAAGGTTCTTGGCGATGTGACGTGCTGCGTAAGCCGCTGAACGATCGACTTTTGAGGAGTCTTTTCCTGAGAAAGCACCGCCGCCGTGAGCGCCGCGTCCACCATAGGTGTCGACGATGATTTTACGGCCAGTGAGACCTGAATCGCCATGAGGGCCACCGATGACGAATTTTCCGGTCGGGTTGACGAAGAGTTTCATGTCATCACCGAAAAGTTTGCGCAAACGTGACGGCAACTGACGTTTCACTCTTGGAATCAAGATGTTGCGGACGTCGTCTTCGATTTTCTTCAACATGATTTCATCATCGGCAAACTCGTCGTGTTGCGTTGAAATGACGATAGTGTCGATGCGCAGCGGTTTCCAACCTTCGCCATATTCCACGGTGACTTGTGATTTTGCATCAGGACGCAGATATTTCATCTGACGGCCTTCGCGACGAATTGCAGCAAGTTCGCGCAGCAGACGGTGGGAGAGGTCGATGGTGAGCGGCATGTAGTTTTCGGTTTCCTTGCATGCGAAGCCGAACATCATGCCTTGGTCGCCGGCTCCCTGCTCTTCAGGATTTTTGCGCTCAACGCCTTGGTTGATGTCGTTCGATTGTCCGTGAAGTGCCGAAAGTACGCCGCACGATTGCGAATCAAATTGGTATTCCGACTTGTTGTAGCCGATTTTCTTGATGACACGACGCGCAATGTCTTGAATTTCAACGTATGCGTTTGTCTTGATTTCGCCGGCAACAACGACAAGACCAGTCGTGACTAAGGTTTCGCAAGCCACTTTTGAGCTTGCATCGTAACGCAGGATTTCGTCGAGAACGGCATCCGAAATCTGGTCGCAGATTTTGTCCGGATGACCTTCAGAAACTGATTCTGATGTGAAATAATAACCCATAACAAATTGTTTAATTGTTGATTAAAAATTTGCGGAAGGTTTGTGAGATTGAAATGTGGGAAAAAACATTGTTTTAGCATTTTTTCTTGTGGTTGCAATCAAATCAAATCTTTCCACATGAATTGTGCCGCAAAAATACGGCTTTTCCGCGAATTGGCAAGGTCATTCGCTAAATTATTTATTAATAGGTGTCGTCGGTGATATTAATGTGTCTATTGAAAAGTTGAGACGCATGACCTTACGTCTTTACGTTCCAAAGGTAATTCATATTAATAAGGTGTTCTCATTTTGCTGAATGTCATTCTCGTTTTTGGGTTTTGTTGATGAGGAGAAACATTTTCTTGAAAAAACGCTTGACTTATCGTTTTTATTTGTAATTTCGTGCAACTTTTTGCGTAGAACGAATTATCAACTTATAAATACAGAAATTATGCAAAACATTGATTGGGCCAATTTGACATTCGGCTATTATCCAACAAATTACAATGTCCGTTGCTACTATCGTAACGGTCAGTGGGGCGAACTTGAAGTCAGTTCAGAAACCACCATCAACATTCACATGGCTGCTACTTGCCTGCACTATGGTCAGGAAGCTTTCGAAGGCATGAAGGCTTTCCGCGGCAAGGATGGCAAAGTCCGTATCTTCCGCATGGACGAAAACGGCAAACGTCTGCAATCATCATGCGATGGCATCATGATGGCTAAGTTGCCTCTCGAAAAGTTCGAAGAAGCTATCGTTAAGGTCGTTAAGCTGAATGCTGAATTCATTCCTCCATACGAAACCGGCGCATCTCTCTATATCCGTCCATTGCTGATTGGTACAGGCGCCCGCGTTGGTGTGAAACCTGCCGATGAATATCTGTTCCTCGTGTTCGTTACCCCAGTCGGTCCTTATTTCAAGGGCGGCTTCATGGCTAACCCATACGTCATCACCCGCAAGTACGACCGTTCGGCTCCTCTCGGAACTGGTATCTACAAGGTCGGTGGCAACTATGCAGCTTCCATGCGTGCTCACGTCGAAGCTTGCCATGGTGGTCAGTATGCTTGCGAGTTCTATCTCGATGCAAAGGAAAAGAAGTATATCGATGAAGCTGGCGCTGCTAACTTCTTCGCTATCAAGGATAACACCTACATCACTCCTAAATCAACATCAATTCTTCCTTCCATTACCAACAAGAGCTTGATGCAGATTGCTGAAAGCCTTGGCATGAAGGTCGAACGCCGTCAGATTGCTGAAGAAGAACTGGCTACATTCGAAGAAGCCGGCGCTTGCGGCACAGCAGCCGTCATCAGCCCGATCTCACGCATCGATGACCCGGAAACCGGCAAGTCATACGTTTTCGGTGATGGTCAGCCTGGCAAACAGAGCGAAAAACTCTACAACAAACTCCGTGGCATTCAGTATGGTACCGAACCAGACGAATTTGGCTGGATTACCATCGTTGAAGGCATCTAATTGGAAAAGTGGAAATTATCAAGAATAGCGAGCAATCGCAAAAGATGTGCCTCTTTACGGGGGCACATTTTTTTTGCCTGTTTTTTTGAAAAATGTGTCTATCTATCGAAACAATGTATTATTTTTGTGCCCAAATAGATTCATTAATTAAATTCAAATCACTATGAAGAAAATTTTCCTCGCCTTATTGGCAGTGCTGGCTTTCTCATTCTCGCTGAAAGCCCAACAGTACGTTTCGACGACACCGTCAAACAGAAACGTAATCCTTGAAGAATTCACTGGCCGTAACTGCGGTTATTGCACCGACGGCCACAGAATTGGTAACGAAATCATGGCTGAATTTCCAGGCAGATTCTGGGCTATCAATGTCCATGATGGTGGATATGCTCCAACCTCATATCCTAACTTCAATACGACTGATGGTCATACCATTGCTTCTGGTTTCAGCATCAGCGGTTATCCTACGGGTAATGTCAACCGTTCATCAAATGTTTGCCAGGATAGAGGTCAGTGGAGAAGTATCGCTGTTCAGCAGATGGGTCAGGCTGCCGAATGTAACATTGGCGGTATGGTCGTCGTGAATCCTGCTTCACGCATTGCAACCATCACTGTTGAAGTTTATTACACTGGCAACAGCACAGTCGATGAAAACTATCTGACTGTTGCCATGCTTCAGGACAGTATTCTTGGTTCACAGGCCGACTATGGCAACTACAACCCTGGCCAATGGGTCGGTAGCCAATATTGCCACATGCACATTTTCCGCGATGTGGTGAACAGCACCAGCGCATGGGGCGATGCCATTTCCCCAACCACTGCAGGCACTTTGATTACCCGCACTTACACCTACGAAATTCCTGAAACCATCGGCTCACCAAATGGCGTTGATGTTGATCTTGACAACATTATTTTCATTGCCTACGTTACCGAACGTTTCCAAGGCACTCCAACCCGTCCGGTGCTGACAGCTAATGAACTGGATATGGTGACTGGTTCCGACGAACCTATCTTCCCTTTCATAAAGAGCGTTGCTCAGGAAGCTGCAAGCACTTGCACGCACAGCAAGATTGTCAATGTTAAAATTCAAAATGGCGGTACTGAAACCTTGACATCACTGAAACTCGAAGCCGAAATTGAAGGCGAAACCGTTTCAATGGGTTGGGAAGGCGAACTTCCTCAGTATGGTATCGAAACGATTGAAATTCCTGTTGAGGTTCCGTTTGGCTCACACAGCATCACTGT
>JAGHSL010000277.1 GCA_018065885.1 Candidatus Limimorpha equi | reverse complement strand
TTCGCTCCTTTGGAGGCATTTTACGGCCCGATTGACAACAAACTCATTGTTGCCGATGGCGAGACTCTGAATATTGGCCAACACACGTTCCAATTCTTCATGGTTCCTATGGTCCATTGGCCAGAATCCATGGTCACATACGAGCAAAGCACAAAGATTGTCTTTTCAAACGATGCTTTCGGCGGTTTCGGTGCCTTGAACGGTGGCATTTTCGATGATGAAACCGACATCAGTTTTTATGAAGACGACATGCGCCGCTACTACGCCAACATCGTCGGCAAGGTGGCTGGGCCTACCTTGAAAGCCATTCAGAAACTCGGCGGATTGGAAATCAAGATGATAGCTCCGTCGCACGGACTTATTTGGCGCAGCAATCTACAATGGGTTCTCGACAAATACACCCAATGGAGCAGTCACCAAAGCGAGGAAGGCATCGTGATTGTTTACGGTTCCATGTACGGCAACACTGCCCGCATGGCCGACATCATAGCCCGTGGTGCAGCCGAAGCCGGCATCAAAAACATACGTGTTTACGATGTAGCCAAAACCGAGGTCTCCTTCATCATGAGCGACATTTGGAAATACAAAGGTGTCATCATCGGGGCTTGTGCACACTACGGCAGCATGTTCCCGAATATGACTTTGCTCGTTCACGAGCTCAACGAATTCAAGCCGAAAGACAAAATCTACGGCATTTTCGGCGGCATGAGCTGGGGCGGCGGCGGCGTGAAGACACTCTGCAAACACGCTGAAGAAGGCAGTTGGAACCTTGTCACCGAAAGCGTTGAAGTGAAAGGCGCACCAATCCGCGAAGACGACATTGACAGGCTTTACAATTTAGGCAAAGCCGTTGCTGAAGCTGTAAAAGGATAGTCTTTTTTATTTTTCATCCAAAAGCAGTCCATCTCTTTTTGAGGTGGACTTGTTTTTTTATGTAAAAAGTTTGCTTGCAATACCAAGTTATTCTAACTTTGCAAATCAAAAGTCAGTGACAGACTTATCAAATTCATCAATACTTGAAAAGCAGATTGAATTACTCTTGTATTAATTTAACTTATTAAAAATGAAAACCTTACAAAATTACGCACAAAAACTGTCAGTGTCGGCACTCTTTGCCTGCCTACTATTCTTAGTCCTTGCAACCGGATGCAACAAGGACGACAGCGATTCGGAAGAATTAAAGCTTTCCAGCGACACCTTGTATTTTTATGGTCCTGGAAGCCAAGAATTAACGCTTTCAACGAACTCGTCTTCTACATGCAGTTTCCAATTCATCGACATTCCGTATGACGTTCAAGTAAATCCTGAATCAGGGAGAATCGAAGAGGGTGAGACCGTCTCGGTAAACGTAACTTCCTATCAGAATTATTCTTACGGAATACATTCAGAAGAACTTCTTATCCGTTCTTCCTTCGGGCGCAAATCGGTCACTTTGCTCATGTTTCCCGAACAATACACATTGTATTCTTTGCCGGAAATGATTCTTTTCCCTGGCCAAAGCACAAGCGAAAAGCTGATTATCAAGAATGAAGGCGACCTTTCTTTCCATTATTCAATTACAACTTCCACGGACCACATTCATTTGTCTTCAACAAACGGAAGCGTAGCCGTCGGCAAGCAAGCCGAAATCAGAGTCAACATTGACAAAGAAGATCTGATGTCAGCGACCGTCGATCCTGAGATTTACGTCACTATCAACAACGAAACAACCACTATTCCCATTGCCTTCGAAAGAAAGCAGATATTGACAAAAGATGTCATTGATGCCGAGTATTCAAAAACGAAAAACATAATGGTTTACGTTGCAGCCGACTGTACATTAAACATCTACCATGTTGACACAAAAACCACCGATGCCGTGTCTTTGTCGTATATTCCAACCTGCGTAAGCATTTCATTAGACGGAACCAAAGCAGTTGTCGGACACGATGCTCACATCACCTACATTGATTTGGAAACGAAGCAGATACTGACCGAAAACAGCATTTCATGCTATGCACTGGATATCGTTTTAGGACCAAACGGCTGGGCATACGCTTTTCCGAAAAGGGATCAGTGGGAGCACATCAGATGCATTGACGTAACCATTCCGAATTCCATCGAACAATTTCACATAGGCAACACCATCTACGCCGGAGCTGTTGCGAAACTTCATCCTTCCGGGAAATATATTTACGATGCCGAGAATGGAATATCTTCCATGTCAATAGAAAAATTCGACATTCAAAATGGCGCTGCCTCCTACTTATACTATTTGTCTTATAGTTATTCCGCCGGTGGCGATCTATGGTTCTCCGAAAGCGGCGACAGAATATTCGCCAAAAACGGGAATGTTTTCAAGTCATCTGAGATTCAAGAACTTGACCTTATGTATAACGGCAAGATTACCTTAGAATCAGGTTCTTACTATAGTCCATCTATCAAATACCTTGACCACCTAGAACTTAACAAGAGTCTGTACATCATTTCAAAAGGCGATTCTTACGACGACCCGAACAAGCCTTTCGTCTACGTTTTCGACTCCGATAATTTAATTTTCAAGTCGAAAAAACCATTGGAACCTTACTATGTCACAGACAGTTATGGTGAAAGCAACCTCTATCCTGCCGAGCCTTACTTCGTATTTGCCAACTCGAACGGCAAAGAGATATACGTTCTCACCAAAGCCGTAGGTTCAGGAATGATTCACGAATGGGCTATCCAGACCTTAAACCTTGACTGATAGCAAAGCTTGAATCGAAGCATGTTCAATAATCCGTACAAATTTGCGATAAATCGCAAATTTGTACGGATTGTTTATTTAGAATTTCACCACTTGACAATAAAAAACTCCACCCTTATCCAAAGTGGAGTTTTTCTTACCTATATAAGTAAGTGGTCGGAAATAAACTACATTTTAAATATACTCATTCCGACAGGCTCAATGAGCTGAAAACCAGCTTACTGAACCTCACTTCATAAGCTTTGCTTGCAGACACCCTTCTTCAAGGGTGTGACGATATCGAAGCATTGCGTCTTTTATGTAAACTAATTTTGCTCACCTACTGAACCAAATGATTATAAACAATTTTCGACCTAAAAATCGCTCACGATGTACGATCTGACCCGTTGCTTGACGAGATTTGGAATCAAGAAACCATTTTTCACCAGATTGGAACACCAATTGATGATTGTCCTATTACTCACCTTCATCTGAACCGCCATTTCAACTGGTGTAAAATTCTTGATTTCATGCTTTTTAAGATATTGTAGGAATTGTTTTTCCCTTTCGCCGAGGAAACTCAAAGCCGCCACTGTCTGCTCCTTTACAGATGCAGAAGTCAATTCGACGACCTTTCGAGCATGAAGTTCAACCATACGCAGAAAATAATGAAACCAGATTTCAGGATGCGGCGGATTGTCACGGCCATCATAATACAAAGGTGGTAAATTCATCTGTAGCGACTCGTAATATTCATCGACATTATATACAAAATACTCTTCCAAGGAACCAATCTGATTAAAGCCATAACCATAATAATCAAGCACATAATCAGACAAGACCCGAGCCGTGCGCCCATTTCCATCTTCAAACGGATGGATTGTAACCATCTGATAATGCACGACAGCTGCCTTCAGCAAAGGATGGTCATCCGAGTCGTTGACATAGGCAATCAATTCTTCCAGCAAAGGCTTGATTTCATCATACATGGGCGGAATATATTCCGATTGGTGCGTCACCTCATCATATACTGCAAAAAGCACTCCGGGAGGCATTGGTCCGCGCAGGCCTATCTTTTCCCTGCTTTCACCCAAAACAATCTGCTTTTGTAAAGTCAGAATCAAATCCAGAGAAAACGGGCGACGTTCCTTCAGAAAAACTTCCGACATTTCCAAAGCCGCATAATAATTGCGCACTTCCTGTTCCGGTTTCAGGAAATGACGGTTCGATGCTTCAATGGCATCGTTAGCCTGCTGTTCAGTCAGAGGATTGCCCTCGATTCGATTTGAGGCATACGAACTTTTCTTTCTGGAACTTTTTCTCAACTTTGTGGTGACTTTCACAGGAATCTTGCAATCGCCAAAATGTTTGCGACATTCTTCAATGGACAGTATCCTGTTCAGCATCTCGTTTGTCAATGAAACCCTTATCATAATTTCACTATTTATTCACTATTATTTCACTATTTTTCAGTATTC
>JAGHSL010000159.1 GCA_018065885.1 Candidatus Limimorpha equi | reverse complement strand
CGACCATTCCCATCTTGAAACGGATGTATGTCTTCAAAACGTTTATGGAAATCGAGAATATCATCAAAACACTTGATTTTCTTTGCATTATATTCCGAAAGCAAAGCCTTCATCCGTACATGAACATCTTCGGGCTGACAAGTTGCGTGGCCACCGACCTCATTCGGCAACTTTTTATAATCGCCAACGCAAAACCATGTTTTACGGCTATCGTTGGTACCCGATTTCAAAATGCCATGCAATTCCTTGATAAATTTCTCGGTCAGTTTTTCTTCTGCATGGTCAACAATCAAATCGAAACAACGGAAATGATTGACCGTTTCAATCACATCATCGACAGAAACCGCTTCGTCAGAAACGCCTAAAGTATTGGTTTCAAATATGTAACGCGTCTGTTCATGCGAAAGGCGACTGCCTTCAATATGATTTGAGTTGAAAGCCAAATCAATCTGCGAGCGATGATAAATGCCGCCTTTGCGGTTGGCCGTTTTCTCGTCACGCAGCACAGACAGCAAAACATTTTGTTTACTGCGCTTGCTTTTCCGCATCTGAAGTTCGGCATCAGCTGGAATGTTCCACGTTTTACCCGTCAGAAAAGCACCTTCGATTTTACCTAAAGCGCAATAATTCCGAATCGTACGCTCCGAAATTCCATGTTGGTTTGCAAATTCGCTGACAGAAACAAAATCCATTATCGGCAAAATTTTTCAAAATTTCACTGCAAAAATACGCATTTCTTGCCGATAACGGCAAGAAATCACTTCTTTTTCTTCACCGAGAAACCGAAATCACCGATTTTTTCGTTCAAGCCGTAGTATTTTCCATGAGAAACCTTTTCAGCATTTTTCAATGGCTTACAACAAATCGTCCTAACTTCCAGCCATCAACCTGAATAAAATACAAACCCTCGGAATAACGGCTCGTTTCAATCATTACTTGCTGGTTTTCAGTAATAAACGAATCCATCATTTGTCCTAAAGCATTATAAATCCGAATCACACTTGATTTCTCCACATTAAGATTCACGAAATCATCAGCTGGATTAGGAAACGGATTTACATTTTGCTCTTTTCCCTCATACACACCATCATAGCAATAGTGTTCTTCGATGCCAATGGCTTCATACGCATCAACGACAGACTGCAAATCCAAAAAACTAAAACTATATTCGTATGGATAAGACCCATGAGCAAAAGTTACGGAATGGTCTGGAGCTATCAGAAAACAATCAGGGGCACCTTGAATATGATACTGATTGCAAATTTCCAAACTTCCTCCTGACCTGCTAATAACAGGAAATCTTACGTCAAATTCCTCGCACCACGTCAAACAGACTCCATCGTAGTCGGTACAATCCACCCCAATATAATACACATCCTCGCTGTTACATCCATAAAGATAGTAGCTTTCGACAACATTAGGCTCCTGCAGACGACAACCCGGGCACGTATAAAAGAAAAAATCCAACAAAACATATTGTCCTCGATCAAGAATATCAAACAAATGGATTTCATTCCCGAGGCAATCCGTTCCAACGAAATCTAATGCAGTGGGAGGAACGCTTACAATATCAGAAGCACATTCCGAACCATCCTCGCAACACGAGACCACGAAATAACAGCCACCTTCATGTGGATTATAATAAGCTATGCACATTGTATCAGACACATCCCGTAAAAACAAATCCACCTGATTATTAAGCCTTTTGTAAACATGATAATACCGCGCACCCGCAACACCATTCCACGACAATTTCAATTCGGTGGGAGTCAAATCAGCCGTCAGATTGGTTGGAGCCTTACACTCGCCAAAATTGCAGTCAGCAGGCAGAATGCCAAGATCATCGAACACTGAATACATATTAGTATAAGTAACTGATTCCCTACAAATTTCATGATTTGAAAAAATCAAAAGATATTTGGGTATTTCCATACAATCCCTATACAAATCATAAAACTGTTGGGCACCACCTTCACCAGTAACCACAGGTGATTCCAAGCCTTGATCGTTAAGCCACTGAAGAGCAGTTTCATCATCGGTCAAAAACCATAACGTCATCACAAACAAATCTCGGCCATTGCAGCCATAACGATGATAAACTTCCTTGAGACGAGTGGCATCAACACCGTCAGACCGAAACTCTATCAACACATTTTGCCCCCCATCGAGTATATCATAAAGAGTAAATTCAACTCCGCGACAATCGGTGAAAGCAAAATCGTCAGCCTCAGGTGGACACTCCGATTTCAAGGTTAGACCAAGCGCGAGAAATGCAAAAACAAACAATATTTTCTTCATAGCAAATTTGTATAATGTTAATAATCACGCAAAAATACTATTTTTTCAAATTAGGCAAAAAAAATTATTTCTTTTTTTTCACCGAAAAGCCGAAGCCACCGATTTTTTCGCCCAAGCCGTAGTATTTTCCATGAGAAAACGCCAAAGGCCGCGCATGATTCAGTTGGAACGCGCCTGTGCCTTTGTCAATCAGTTTTTCATCGGCATTGATGGCCATGACTTCGGCAATAAACATGTCGTGTGAACCGAGTTCCTTGATTTCGACCACCCGACATTCGATGTTCAAAGGCGACTCTTGAATCAAAGGAGCCTTCACGATTTGCGCCTTTTCAGCGTGCAGGTGCATCTCCTTGAACTTGTTGTAGTCTCTGCCCGAGCGCACGCCGCACCAGTCGGTGGCCGCTGCCAAATCTTCCGTTGTCAGGTTGATGACAAACTCCATGTTCTTCTTAATCAATGCGTAAGAAAGTCGTTCCTTGCGGATGGAGACATAGCACATCGGCGGGTCGCTGCAAATGGTGCCCGTCCACGCCACGGTCAGAATGTTGTAGTTTTCCTCGCAATCGCCGCAAGTCACCATCACGGCTGGCAGAGGATATATCAGTGTTCCAGGTTTAAAAGGGATTTTCATTGTTGTTTAGTTTTATTTCGGCAAAGAATATTATTGTATCTCCTCGGTTTTCTATGAAAGCCATGTTTTATAGCCATCATTTCAAACTTTTCACTAAAATCACGATTTTCTTCATAATTACTTTCCTGCTTCACAAAAAGCTGAAGAACTGGAATAAAGATACGGAAATTCACTCCACGGCAAACCGTTATCAAAAAGTCTTGACCTTTCACTCTTCCATTCAAATATATTCTTTTCATATCTTCCCATTCAATCTTTCTGTATTCGGGATAAAGTTTTGATCCTGAAAGCCTTGTTTGTTCTAAACCCTCTTCTGTTATCTTAAGATTGACTTTTACATCGGTTATTTTATGCATTATTAGCCTTAAAAAAAGACAAAAAATGAAATAAACAATTATATACAGCCATCCAAGATCAGTGAAATAACTTCCAAGGTAAATGTATGCTAATTCTAATCCCCAAGTACAACTAATTATCAAAGCCCCTAATAATGAGATAAAATCCGTCCAGCCCCCGGCATACTTCACAATGGTATATCCTTCAGGTCTTGGAACGATTTGCTCTTGTGCATTATTTTCTTCCTCATTCATAACCTTGCAATTTCATCATCAAATTTCAGCAATCAAATCCAGTTCCGGATAAAGCGTCTTCTTGAATTCGTTGTAGTCTCTGCCCGAGCGCACGCCGCACCAGTCGGTAGCAGTAGCCAAATCTTCCGTCGTCAGGTTGATGACAAACTCCATGTTCTTCTTAATCAAAGCGTAAGAATGTCGTTCCTTGCGGATGGAGACATAGCACATCGGCGGGTCGTAGCAAATGGTACCCGTCCACGCCACGGTCAGGATGTTGTAGTTTTCCTCGCAATCGCCGCAAGTCACCATCACGGCTGGCAGAGGATATATCAATGTTCCTGGTTTAAAAGGGATTTTCATAATTTATTAGTTCACTATATAATAATCAACCTTAGATTTGCTGCGCAAACTGCCTCATATCTGATTTGCAGGGCAAAAGTAGTAAATTTGCATGATAATAGACAACAGTCATAAACAAAAAATGGACAATGGAGCCGGGCGGCGCACAATTTGTGGCAAACCTTAGATTTACGGGGCAAAAGACACACCAATTGTTTTCAACAATTTTCATCACCAACTCAAAATCGTTTTTTTCGTACCTTTGCAGTTTCAAATTTCACGGTTTTGGAAGCAAAAGGAACATCCTATATTGATATTCGGAATGCGAATGTCAACAATTTGAAGAACCTGAGCCTGAAAATCCCTAAGAACCAGTTGGTTGTCATCACGGGACTTTCGGGTTCGGGCAAGTCGTCGTTGGCTTTTGACACCTTGTATGCCGAAGGTCAGCGCCGTTATGTGGAGAGTCTGAGTGCCTACGCGCGACAGTTTATGGGCCGACTGAACAAACCCGATGTGGAGAGCATCAAAGGCATGTCGCCCGCCATCGCCATCGAGCAAAAGGTCAACACGCACAACCCACGCTCCACAGTGGGCACAAGCACAGAGATTTACGAATTTCTGAAACTGCTTTTCGCCCGAATTGGCAAGACCTACTCCCCCATTTCCGGCAAACTGGTCAAGAAGCACCAGGTGATGGATGTGGTGAATTTCATCATGGCCTTGGAGAAAGGCACGGTGGTTTACATTGCGGCGCCGCTGCTGCTGCCTGAAAACCGCACGCTTGCCGAACATCTTAACATTCTCATGCAGCAAGGGTTTTATCGGATTCTTGTCAATGGCGAAGTCGTTAAGATTGAGGATTTTATCGACAGCAAGAAGAAAGTCGCGCCAAAGAATGTGAAACTGATGATCGATCGCGTGCGCGTCAACGAAAACATTCAGGACGAACTCGGTCGCCTTTCCGATTCCGTGCAGACTGCCTTCTACGAAGGTAAAGAATGTTGCCAAATCATCTACGAAAGTGACGGCGAGCGCAAAACCATCGATTTTTCATCGCGTTTTGAAGCCGACGGCATCGTTTTTGAGCCGCCGACCACCAATCTCTTTGCCTTCAACAATCCTTTCGGCGCCTGCCCTACCTGCCAAGGTTTCGGTAGTGTGATTGGCATCGACCCCGAACTCGTTTTTCCGAACAAAAGCCTTTCCGTTTACGACAACGCCGTGGCCTGCTGGCGAGGCGAAAAAATGAGCGAATGGAAAGACGCTTTCATCAACGCAACGCGACATTTCGATTTTCCGATACATAAGCCCTATTTCGAACTCACCGACGCACAAAAGGAATTGCTTTGGACCGGAAACCAATATTTCGAAGGCATCATCGATTTCTTTAAATATGTTGAATCACAATCGTTTAAGATACAATATCGCGTCATGCTTTCGCGCTATCGTGGCAAAACGGTCTGCCCCGAATGTCACGGCACGCGACTGAAAAAGGAAGCGCAATATGTGAAAGTCGGCGGCAAGAGCATCACCGATTTGGTGCTGATGCCTTTGGACGAGCTGAAACGCTTTTTCGACACTCTTAAATTAGACGAAACCGACCTTCAGATTGCCAACCGCCTTTTGATTGAAATCAACAACCGCCTTGATTTTCTGATAGATGTAGGCTTGAGTTATCTGACCTTGAACCGACTTTCAAACTCACTTTCGGGCGGCGAATCACAGCGCATCAATCTGGCCACTTCGTTAGGCAGCAGTCTTGTCGGTTCAACTTACATTTTGGACGAACCAAGCATTGGACTTCATTCGCGTGACACTGAGCGACTTATCACCGTCTTGAAGCGTTTGCGCGACATTGGCAACACGGTCATCGTGGTCGAACACGACGAGGAAATCATCCGCAACGCCGACCAAATCATCGACATTGGTCCAAAGGCCGGCAATTTTGGCGGAAAATTAGTGTTTCAAGGCGATTTGAAGGATTTGGAACAATGTACGGAAAGCCTGACGGCGCAATACATGACGGGCAAAATGGAAATCCCAATGCCAAAACACCGCCGCAAATCGAGCAACAGCATCATTATTAAAGGTGCAACGCAACATAATCTGAAAAACATTACGGTGAAATTCCCGCTGAACACGATTACCGTCATTACGGGCGTGAGCGGTTCGGGAAAATCCACTTTGGTTAAAGACATTCTTTATCCCGCCATGAAACGGCAATTGGGCGACAATGTGGAACGCTGCGGCAGTTTCGGTGCCTTGGAAGGCAACCTGAATCTCATCCAAGCCGTTGAGTTTGTCGACCAGAATCCTATTGGAAAATCATCTCGCTCAAATCCTGTGACTTACCTCAAAGCATTTGATGAAATACGTCAACTGTTTGCCGACCAGAAACTCGCCAAATTGAGAGGTGTCAAGCCATCGTTTTTCTCGTTCAATGTCCCCGGCGGACGATGCGACGAATGTGAAGGCGAAGGTGTCACGAAGATTGAAATGCAATTCATGGCCGATGTATATCTGCCTTGCGAATCGTGCCACGGAACGCGCTACAAGGAAGAGGTTTTGGAGATAAAATATGACGGAAAAAACATTTCCGACATTCTCGAAATGAGTATAGATGAGGCAATTACGTTCTTTGCCGAGTCGAGCGAAAAGAATACGCCCGTGGTGGGCAGAATCCTCTCTCGTCTGAAACCCTTGCAGGAAGTCGGATTGGGTTATCTGAAATTGGGACAGTCGTCAAGTTCGCTTTCTGGCGGCGAAGCGCAGCGTGTCAAGTTGGCCTATTTCCTTATCAAAGGACAGGTTGAGAAACCAACCTTGTTCATCTTCGACGAACCCACAACCGGCCTTCATTTCCACGACGTCAACAAACTATTAGAATCGTTTAACGCGCTCATTCTCAATGGTCATTCCATCATTATCATTGAACATAATCTTGATGTCATCAAGTCGGCAGACTGGGTGATTGACCTTGGTCCTGAAGGCGGAAACAAAGGCGGAAATATTGTCTTTGAAGGCACGCCTGAAGATTTGGCAAAATGCAAGAAATCATACACCGGACAAGCCTTGAAAGAGAAATTCAAATAGATAAAGGAACTTGTTAAATAGCGAGTTGTAACTTTTTGATAATGAACAGAATTTACTTACTTGACAACGAGCATCCTTTCTTTCCTTCGGCGGAAAAAGCAAACAAGGACGGTCTGTTGGCTTTTGGCGGCGATTTGTCGGCAGAAAGACTTGTGGTGGCCTACGCCAATGGTATTTTCCCGTGGTACAATGACGATGAGCCTATACTTTGGTGGTCGCTCGACCCGCGTCTTGTCATCCGTCCGGGCGAAATGAAAGTATCCAAGTCATTGAAACACATCATAAAATCAGGCAAATTTGAATGTAAAATCGACACCAATTTCCGCAGCGTCATGGAACATTGCGCCAACACACCACGCGAAGGCCAAGATGGCACTTGGATTTTGGATGAAATGATTGAAGCCTACTGCAATTTGCATCAGCGCGGTTTGGCACATTCATTTGAGACGTATTGCAACGGTGAACTTGTCGGCGGACTTTACGGCGTTTCAATTGGTAAGATTTTCTGTGGCGAATCGATGTTCCATACGGTTACCGATGCTTCAAAAGTGGCCTTTCATTACCTTCACAAATTCCTTCAACTGAATGGATTTAAGCTAATTGATTGTCAGCAAGAAACGAAACACTTAGTAAGCCTTGGAGCCTACACGATTCCGAGAAGCGAATACATTAAAGAACTGAAAGAATTGGTCAGCGAGCCGACCTTAGTTGGCAATTGGGGAACTGGCGATGTTGAGGAATTTAACATCAAAATCGTATCACCTGAAAAGCTCAAATTCGTGGTTTACGACATGGATTCTGACACTTATTTTGACGATTGATAAATTGCGCTCCTATGAAATCCACCGAAATAACGCACGAATTAAGCGAAAGGCAGCAAAAAGTCGTCGACACTTTGAAAGGTTTAGGTATCGAGTTCGACATCTATTTCCATCCGCCTATTCCGACCATTGAAGCGGCCATCAAATACTGGAAAGAGTTTGACTCGACACACTGTAAGAACCTGTTTTTCAGGAACCACAAGGGCAATCGGCATTATCTTGTCATCTTTGAATGTATGCACCAAATGGACATCCACGACTTGGAGCAGCGGCTTCATCAAGGCAAGCTAACCTTTGCTTCGGAGGCTCGCATGGAGAAATATCTTGGCTTGAAGCCTGGCAGTGTCTCGCCTTTCGGCCTCATCAACGACACCGAAAACCATGTCCATCTTTTCTTGGACAAGAACCTACAAAATGCTCCACGCTTGAGCTTCCATCCTAACGACAACACGGCAACCATCGTCATCCGCAACGAAGACTTTATCAAATATTTGGAGGCTTCTGGAAATGAGTATGAGTTTGTGGAGTTATATGAGTGAAATCTGACTTAGGTCAGAAATATTTCCATTGATTTGGTTATTTGGCGCACTTTTGTTTGGTTATTTGGCTCACTTTTATTTGGTCATTTGGCGCATTACATATTGGATTACCATTAAACGAACATAGGCATCAGCCTGAGGCTGCCTAACGACAAGATATTTCTTTGCTCTTTTCACCACTCCATAGCAAGAGGTCATCTGGTCTTAGGCGATTTGGAAGTATGCGTAGTGATTGCGACAAAAGTGTTTGAAGGAGCTGAGATCCAAATCAAAGGTGCGAGTATCCGTAAGACCACTGTTCGTCAGCGGCTAAAATGAATGTTAAGTCTTTAGAGTTAATTTCAATAAAAAAACAATACCGTGCCTCCTTCTTCAGTATGTAGACATCGCAGACGAGAGACTATAGTGAAATATCCATCTTCACCAGATACCCGCCATAGATAATTATAGGGCTCGCATTCCTCTGGCGCACCATACAAATTATTCATGTAGGCCACGACCTGTTGTTGCACCTTGGGGTCTTCTGCCGTTGTACTTGACAGCAAAGATAGTTCTCCCTTATATATGTTTATTCCAAAACCAATTTCGCCAATATACAGGACATCTCTATTATTTTCAAGATGTTCAATTCTCAACATCTCATCATCGGCGGCAATAGTTTCAATTTGCTGTATTGTATTAGCGTAATTATTAATTATCAGCGTTTTGCCGAAAAAATTCACTATTTCTTCTCTCGGTTCTTTATATGAACACTTTGCACAATCAGTTTTTTTATTAACAGAAACTGTATCTATGACATCGCTATTTATCGAATTAGAATTTGAACTGTTGCTGACGCATCCCGCCAATGCAATGACGCATAAGCAAATAATAATTTTATTTTCCATGATTTCAAATAAGATTTGTGTATGATAAATGTTTATATGTTAGTTTTAAAACATCGCACATTCCATGTGAATTTGGCCTATAGGTCAAATGCAGGAAAGGGCATATCGCAAACGCCGATATACATTGGGTTTGCGACATTGATTCTGGCACTTATTTTGATGATTAACCATGTACACTTCAACAACATCTAGAACAACTATCAAGCTATATTTCAATCCGATACATATATTTGTTCGTAATCCGTCTTACTTCTTCGTAAGGGAAGCCAAGTTCCTCGTATAGCTTATACGCTTGCTCTCCCAACATTTTATGATTATCATCACCTCTCATTAAACAAAAGATGTTTGAACAATTGCTAATCATATATTCCAGAATCTGATGATTATCAATTTGTTTAATATAAAACACTCTAAGTACATGACAAAATTTGAAAGATGTCGAATTTAGGTATATGATTAGGGTTCATTATGCACTCGGCGATGTAGTCCAGGCCGTACTTGAAGAATGACACGGCCTTTCTCCCGTTCTTGAGTAT
>JAGHSL010000181.1 GCA_018065885.1 Candidatus Limimorpha equi | reverse complement strand
CAGCCTCTTTTGTTTTGGCGAATTAAAGTATTTCATCGTTTGTTTTGAATTTTTTTATATCTTGCGCCCAAATTATCAAATTAAAATAAAACAGCTATGAACATCGAAGAATTAAAGGTAATATTCAGACAACGCTTTGATAATGATGGTGTTGTCTATGCATCACCAGGCCGTATCAATCTGATTGGCGAGCACACCGACTATAACGGTGGCTTTGTGTTTCCCGGTGCCATCGACAAAGGCATTTTTGCCTGCATCCGATTGAACGGCAGCGACAAAGTTCGTGCCTATTCCGTTGATTATGAATCGTATTCGGAATTTGGCCTCAACGAAGAAGATAAACCGTCAGAGCAATGGGCACGTTACATTTTCGGCGTTTGCCGCGAAATCCGGAAACGAGGCTACACGGTTGGCGGTTTCGATACCGTGTTTTTCGGCAATGTTCCTTTGGGTGCCGGCATGTCGTCGTCGGCAGCTTTGGAAAGCACTTTTGCATTCGCACTCAACGATTTGTTCAATCTGAACATTGACAAATTCGAACTGGCACGCATCGGCCAATCGACGGAACACAACTACTGTGGCGTGAAATGTGGCATCATGGATCAGTTCGCTTCCATTTTCGGCAAGAAAGGCCACTTGATGCGCTTGAACTGCGCCACCATGGAATATGAATACTTCCCATTTAATCCTCAAGGCTACAAAGTCGTTCTGCTTGATACAGTTGTGAAACACGAACTGGCTTCTTCGGCTTATAACAAACGCCGCGCTTCATGCGAGAACGCCTGCGCCCACATTGCGGCCAAACATCCTGAAGTGAAATTCCTCAGCGATGCAACGATGGAAATGTTAAACGAAGTGAAAAATGCAATCGACGAAGAGGATTATATGCGTGCCGAGTATGTCATTGGCGAAAAGCAGCGCGTTCTCGATGTGTGCGAAGCCCTCGAAAAAGGCGATTATGATACCGTTGGCGACCGTATGTATGGTACACACCACGGCATGAGCAAACTCTACGAAGTGAGCTGCGAAGAGCTTGATTTCCTGAACGATGTCGCTAAGGAATGTGGCGTTACCGGCTCGCGCGTCATGGGCGGCGGCTTTGGCGGCTGCACCATCAATCTTGTCAAGGATGAATTGTATGATGCTTTCATCGACAAAGCAAATCAACAGTTTATCGACAAATTCGGCCATGAGCCAAAGGTGTATGATGTGGTCATATCGGAAGGAGCAAGAAAATTGGAATAATCCCACTCATTGAGCCTGTCGAAATGAGAGATTCAAAAATTCAAAAATTTAAGATTTAAAGATACAGTTTCTCACAACAATTTAATAAATCAAAGAATCTGAATGTCAAATAAGTCAGAAAGTCAATAGTCAAAATAGTCTAAAAATCAAAAAAATATCTATCATGCAACCAACATTATTAGTTTTAGCAGCAGGAATGGGTTCACGTTACGGAGCCTTGAAGCAAATGGACGGCGTAGGCCCAAACAACGAAGCCATTTTGGATTATTCCATTTTCGATGCCAAGCGTGCCGGATTCGGAAAAGTCGTTTTCGTCATCCGTAAGGATTTCGCCGAAGCCTTCGAAAGCATCAACAACACCGAGCGTTTCGGAATGCCTGTCGAATATGTCTATCAGAGTCTTGACAGTCTTCCAGAAGGTTTCAGCGTTCCCGAAGGCCGCGTCAAGCCTTGGGGCACATGCCATGCCGTTTTGATGGCGAAAGACGTTATCAATGAGCCGTTTGCCGTTATCAATGCCGATGATTTCTATGGCAAGGAAGCCTACGAAGTGATGGCCAAATACCTGATGGATTGCGAAGGCAAGAAAGGCGCCTACAGCATGGTGGCTTACAAACTGAGAAACACCATGTCGGATTTCGGCACCGTTTCGCGCGGCATCTGCACGGCCAACCGTTGCGGCAACCTGAAGACCATCGTCGAGCGCACTGCTATCGGCCACACCGATGATGGCGGCGCTGCCTATACCGACGAGACGGGATCTCATCCACTCGACTTAGATTCATTGGTCTCCATGAATTTCTTCGGCTTCACGCCTGATTTCTTCGAGTATTCACAAAAAGGGTTCGTCGAATTCCTGAAAGGTCCGGCCACAACCAATATCAAGGCTGAATTTTTCATTCCTTTGATGGTCAACCAGTCCATCAACGACGGCCATGCCAAGCTGAAAGTGCTGTCGAGCGATGCTTCATGGTTCGGCGTGACCTATAAAGAAGACAAACCAGATGTGATGAAAAAGATTGTCAACTTGATTGAAAAAGGCGTTTATCCGAATAAGCTTTGGTAATATGAAAATCGAAAGACAAGTTTGGGGCAAGACTTCCTGTGGCAAGGACATCATGCTCTACACCATAACCAACGGTAATGGTATCGAGGTGAAACTGAGCGACATTGGTGCCGGCATCGTTTCCATTTTGGCTCCCGACCGCAATGGCAAGATGGATGACATCGTTTTGGGTTATCCAAACGCCTTGGATTATTTGGGCGACGGTCCATGCGCCGGAAAAGTGCCTGGCCGTTTTGCCAACCGCATCAACCACGGCAAATTCAGCATCGATAGAAATGATTATCAGTTGGAAATCAACACGGGCGACGGACGTCATCATCTGCACGGCGGCAACATTGGTTTCGCCAACCAGAAATGGGCCAGCCGCATCGAAGGCGAAAGCGTAGTGTTCACTTATCTTTCAGCCGATGGCGAAGCTGGTTATCCGGGCGAAGTCATGGCAAAAGTGCGCTACACCTTGAACGACGACAACGAACTGAACATCCGCCTCGGAGCCGTGACCACCGCCCCGACCATCGTCAACATGACCAACCACACCTATTTTAATTTAAAGGGTGAAGGCAACGGCACCATCCTCGACCACAAGTTGCGTCTGAATGCATCGCGTTTCCTGCCTGCCACCGAAGAGTTGATCACGACGGGTGAAATGGCATCGGTCACCAACACGCCAATGGATTTCACCGAAGGCAAACTCATCGGTCAGGACATCCAAAGCGACTTCCCTGACCTGATTAACGGCAAAGGCTACGACAGCTGCTGGGTTATCAACGACCTTTGCAAGGACAAGCTGAATCTTGCCGCCGAGCTTTCCTACGATGGCAACGGACGCATGGTGCAACTCTACACCACGCAACCCGGCGTCCAGGTCTACACGGGCAACCGGCTCTCAGGCTGTCCGAAAGGCAAGAGTGGCCGCGACTACAACGACTACGACGGCGTGGCTTTGGAATGTCAGGCCCTCCCCGACTCGCCCAACAAGCCGAACTTCCCGAACACTTTCCTGCGTCCGGGCGAAGAATACAAAGAGATTATTATTTTTAAATTTTCAACATTCTAAATAACAAACAAATGAGTACAAAAACAAAACAATGGGGTGCAATTATCGTGATGATAGCACTCTTTGCCATGATTGCATTCGTGACCAACTTGTGTTCACCAATGGCAGTCATTGTGAAAAACCAATTCGGAGCTAGCAATTTCCTATCACAAATTGGTAACTATGGCAACTTTATTGCCTACTTGATCATGGGTATTCCTTCCGGAATGCTGATTAAAAAATTCGGTTATAAAAAGACATCCCTGATTGCTCTTGCAGTAGGCATCATTGGCATCTTGGTTCAATGGGCAAGCGGAAAATACGGATTTGGCGTATATCTTATTGGCGCTTTCATTTCAGGTTTCTGCATGTGCATGCTGAACACCGTTGTCAACCCCATGCTTAACTTGCTCGGTGGTGGCGGCAATAAAGGTAATCAGCTGATTCAAATTGGTGGCGTTTTCAATTCAGCCGCTGCCGTTGCCGTCTACATCATCATGGGTGCTTTGATTGGTGAAGCCACAAAAGCAAAAATTTCCGACGCGACACCAGCCTTGCTGATTGCTCTCGCCATCTTTGTCATCGGCTTTATCGTCATCCTGTTCACCAAGATTGAAGAGCCTCAACAACCTGTCGAAGTGAAAGATAGCACTACCAAAGACAAATACAGTGCTTTCTCATTCCGTCATTTCAAACTTGGTATTTTGGCCATTTTCCTCTATGGTGGCATCGAAGTTGGAACACCTACATACATCATGCAATACCTAACATCTACCCCTGATGCTGCAACTCCTGGCATTGGAATGAGCGGTACAATAGCTGGTTTAATTGTTGCCGTTTATTGGCTTATGATGCTTATTGGCCGTTTCATCGGTGGCGCTATCGGCAGCAAGGTCTCATCAAAGGCCATGGTTTCAACAGTTTCCATCGCAGCCATCGTATTGGTGCTGTTTGGCATGTTTGCTCCAACATCATGGATGGTCAATGTTCCGGGCATCGACTGGGCAAATGTTTCCGTCATTTGGGCAGAAGTCCCTGTTGGCATTTTCGCCTTCATTCTTGTTGGTCTTTGCACATCAGTCATGTGGGGCGCCATCTTCAACCTTGCAACAGAAGGCCTCGGCAAATACACTGCCATTGCATCAGGTGCTTTCATGACCATGGTGTTTGGTTTTGCCATTATGGTTGGCTTGCAAGGTGCTGTCGCCGACTGGACAGGAAATTACATGACAAGTTATGTTGTGGTTTTAGCTTGTGCAGCCTACATCCTGTTCTACGCCCTCGTCGGTTCAAAGAACGTCAACAAGGACATTCCGGTAGAATAATTGCGACATTGCATCATAATTCAAGTAGGGGGAAATGCTTTTCCTCCTACTTTTTTATGGTCATAGAATGTCCAAGTCAGGCAACGTTACTTTTTCCCCGCAATTTGTTTTTATCCTCCATTTTTTTGTTTCTTTGCAAACAATATTTCAAAACATACACGTCATGAAGAATATGATATTATGCGCTACGATATGTGTACTTGGTGTGATGACCACTTGGGCACAAGATCAATTACAACCTCATGCTGTCATAAAG
>JAGHSL010000149.1 GCA_018065885.1 Candidatus Limimorpha equi | reverse complement strand
GTTGACGAAAAGTTATTCTTTCCTATATTTGCATAAATTTTAACTCCATGGAAGACAATTATCAACTTGTGACGAAAACGGCGGCGGGATTGGAAGAAGTTTTGGCTGCCGAAATCAAGGCCTTGGGTGCTAAAAACGTGCGTATATTGCATCGCGCCGTGCTATGCGAAGGCAACAAGGAACTGATGTACCGCATCAACTATACCGTCCGCACGGCTTTGAAAGTGTTGAAGCCTTTCAAGACTTTTTATGCCAAAAACGACGACCAGTTGTATCAGGCGGTTCAGGAAATCAACTGGTGCGAACTGCTCCGCACCGACCAGACTTTCTGCATCGATGCCGTCACCAGCGGCCGATTTTTCACCCATTCGCAATATGCGAGCCTGAGGATGAAAGATGCCATCGTCGACCAGTTCCGCGACGTGTATGGCATCCGTCCGAGCATCAACACCCTGAATCCTGATTTGCGCATCAATTTGCATATTCGTGAAGATAAGGTTCAGATTTTGTTTGATAGTTCAGGTGAGTCGCTGCACCATCGCGGCTACCGCAAGCAAGTCGACAAAGCACCTATGAATGAGGTGCTTGCCGCCGGACTGATTCAGCTTTCGGGCTGGAAAGCCGACTGCAATTTCTTAGACTGCATGTGCGGTTCAGGCACGCTGCCCATCGAGGCGGCCATGTTTGCCATGAAGATTCCGGCAGGCTACTACCGCAAGCATTGGGGCTTCATGAAATGGGATGACTGGGACCCTGAGCTTTGGAACCGCATCAAGGATGAAGCCGACAGCCAGATCCGTGATTTCGATTACGAAATTTGGGCTTCCGACCGTTCGCCGAAGGCTGTCGCCATTGCCGAAAACAATTTCAACTATGCGCACTTGCAGCACGATATTCACTTGATGAAGAAAAACATGGAAGACCTGACGCCTCCCGAAGGCGGCGGCACCGTCATCATCAATCCGCCGTATGGCGACCGTTTGGAGGAAGACGACATTGATTTGGTTTATGAAAACATCGGCAACACATTGAAACACAATTTCCAAGGTTTCCAGTGCTGGCTCATCACCGATGATGCCGTTGCCTTGAAACATGTGGGATTGAAACCAAGTGAAAAAATCCCGGTGTGGAATGGCCCTTTGGAGTGCCGTTTCGTGCGTTTTGATATTTTTGGAGGCAAGTATAAGGATATGAAAGCCAAGGAAATGGGAAATGATGGTGAGTGATGATTGGTGAATGATGATATACTAATAACTCTCGAAATCAATTAGCAGTTTTGTTTTGAAAAGTAACTTAAAAACACATTGAAATATGAAAAGAAATTTGATGATTTTGCTTGCCTTGTTCTGCTGTCGCGTCGTTTTTGCGCAGAACAACGATTCTATTCAGACTCATATCAAGCAGAACGACAAAAACTGGAACCAATACAATCCTGAACGGGGCTTTTTCCAGAAAGCATATTCCGATGAAGGTGATCCAAGGTTCATGATCACCAACGAGGACGAGACGTTCAGTTTCGGCGTGGGCGGTGTGCTTCAGGTGATTTCGTTTTACGATTTCATGGGTTCACTCGACAGCAAGGATTTCTCAACTTGGAACATTCCTGTACCGACCAACCACACTTCGCAATACGGAATGACCGTTGGAAGCACAAAGATTAATTTCAAGTCGAAATCAAAGTTAGGCCGTCACAATCTCATAGCTTTCATTTCGCTGAACACGCCTTCGTCGGAAGACAGAATAAAACTCAGACAAGCCTATATATCATGGGGCGATTTCACCATTGGCAAGACTTATTCTTTCTTCATGGATTTGGCCGCTGGCCCGATGACCGTCGACTTGCAGGGACCAAACACCCAGATTTCGTTGAATACACCTTTAATAGGCTATACGCATCCTTTTGGCAAATGGACTTTTGCAGTCGCTTTGGAAATGCCGAAATATACAGTGCCGGAGGATTTCAAGGACTACAGCATCGGAAATGATTTCCAGTCATCTCCCGATTTTGCGGCTCATGTCCATTATAATGCCTCTTTCGGACATCTACAGCTTGGTTTCCTCACACGAAGGTTGCATTATTGGATTTCCACTGAAAACCAAGATATTAATAAATCAAAAAAATGCAGTGGCAATGGCATATCACTGAGCGGATTAATAAATATTACGCCAAAATGTTTCTTCACTTTCCAAGGCATTTACGGGGCAGGCATTGCACAGTATATCAATGATTTTGCGGATGCTGGAATTGATCTTGTCTTAGATGAGGTAAACAATGAGGATCCTATTAATAACTCATTGAAAGCTCTCACAACATACGGCGGTTATGGCTCATTCCAGTACAATTGGAACAAAAAATTCCGTTCGGCATTTATTTATGGACTGACTGGCGTAAGCAATGTGAATGACTTATATAAGAAACTTTATAAATTCGATTTGTCACAATATGTAGCCCTCAACCTTTTCTATAGGATAAATGACTATTGCATGTGTGGCGTTGAATACCTGCATGGATTACGCTTGGATTATATGCCTGATTCAAATGATACTGAATATGGATGTGCTAATAGGCTTAATGTCATGTTCAGCTATACGTTCTGATTCTTTTCCGTAACGTGAAAAATGAAACAGATGCAGCAAGCGTCCGTTTTTTTATTTTATTTTGTTTTTTCTTGCATTGTTCCAAAACAAATTTATAGTTTTGTGACTTAAATAGATAAACACAGTTAATAAACAAATTGTTTCACTAAAACTAACAGCAATGAAAAGATTTACTTTTATGTTGGCTGCATTGTTCGCAGGAACAATGGCCTTTGCCCAGACTGAAGACAAGGCGCAAGCCATTGACCAGTATGGCAACAAAGTGGATGTCGAGGAAGTGACAGCATCAAGCCGTGACGGCATCCTCGTGTTCGAATCAAAAGACAAGGACTACAAGCTGTGGTTCGATTCCAGAGTGCAGGTCGATTTCGGTGCATTCTTCGGTCAGCAGGACTGGGCTGACGAAATTGGCAATGGCGCCAGCATCCGCCGCGCACGTTTCGCCGTCAAGACTCAAATCACCCCTGATTGGTACGGTGAAGTCGACATGGAACTTGCCAATGGTTCCTTTGAACTGAAAGACGCTATCTTCCGCTACAACGGCCTCGATCATTGGCAGTTCAGCGTCGGTAGCCAGAAACCTGATTTCTCACTTTCGCGCAACACCTCATCACGTTACCTCGAATTCATGGAACGCCCGATGATTGTCAGCGCTTTGGCTCCAAGCCGTCACCTTGGTCTCTTTGCCAAGTATACCAACAAGTATTTCTTCGGCAGTGCTAGCGTTCTCTTCCAGGAAATCGAAGGTCAGGAAACACGCGATTTCGTGGAAACACAGAATAAGGATTACGGCATGGACGAAGGTCTGTCGTATGTTGCCAAAGCTGTTGTGCGTCCAATCAATGAAACCAACTACGGCTTGCATATCGGCGGTGCTTTCATGTACGATACGCCTAAGACCTCGGATGAAGGCGGCGTGAATGGCGTGACACGCTACAGCACCCGCAACACCACCAACATCAACCGTAAAAAGTATGTCGATACTGATGATATCAAGTTCACCGACCATAACCTTTTGGCAACAGCCGAAATTGCCGGCCATTATGAGGGTCTTCGTATGGAAGGTGCCTGGATGGCCGACTGGTGCTATTTGGACAAAGATCATGAACTCGACAAGCCTTATTATTTTAATGGCTGGTATATTGAAGGCGGCTATCTCCTTTTTGGCGGCAAGCAGAGTTACGATAGCGATGGCGCCAAGTTCAACCGCGTCCGCAGCGGCAGAAGCTGGGGTGATGTTGAATTAGCTCTCCGTTACGAATATGTCGATATGAATGATTATGAAAACCGCGCTTCGGCAGAAGCCATCTATGGCGGTTCGGCAGAACTTTTCGGCGCAGGCTTGAATTTCTATTTCGGCAAGAACGTGAAGGTCGCCCTCAACTATCAGTATGTCAACAACGACCGTTATGCCAACGGCAAGGGCAAACTCTACTGCGGTCTCGATGCTTCCGGCAACCCGACCAAGGATTTCACACAAATTGACATGAAAGCAGGCGATGCCGGCGTCAACTATCACATGCTCCTCGCACGTTTCCAAGTCGCTTTCTAAAAATCACACCTTATTGTCAAACTTTAAAATTGAATGAAAATGAAAAAGATATTATTTGTGGCATTAGCCCTTATCGTTGGTCTTGCTTCATGCGTTAAAGACGAAAAATATCCTGGCATCAATATTACAGGAGTAAGCTATACCCCAACC
>JAGHSL010000263.1 GCA_018065885.1 Candidatus Limimorpha equi | reverse complement strand
CCGGTGGTCTCCTGCTTCTTGACCATACGGGTGAGGAGCTTGCGTTCCTCAGCGTCTTCCGACTTGATAAGTTCCTGCAAATACTTGGCTGCAACTTGCGCAGTTTCAGCCTGTTTGATGTAAGTTGGGAAAAAGTGCTTTTCGCGGTTTCCCTTGGTAAAAAGATTATTTAAAGCCATTTAAATAAAGGTAAAATAAATCGCTGCAAAGGTAGTGAAATAATTTATAGTTCAAACAATTTGCTTAGGGAATGTGAAGCCCGTTTTTCACTTCTTCGATGATTTCCAGACCACGCTGGCGCTTGATGCGGATGCTTTCGCCAACGGCAAGCATGTCTTCAATTGTAGGATTTCCGTTGTAGTTGACCGAAGTGGCGTGTTGCCCGTGGTAGCCATCAGGACTAAAGGTCAAATCGTAGGCCGGAGCAAGCGTCCATTTCCCTTCGCGGCAAATGAAACTGAAGTTTTTGGCATGGTCGTCTTTGTTGTCAGCCAACACGTTAAAGGCCATGAGCCTGAACATTTTCTCGACTTGTTTCGGGTCTTGGGTAAGATAACCCGTCAGGTGCAACAACACTTTGTAATCCAGTTTTGGCGTAAAAATGGATTCGTTGAGCAAAGCTCCCGCCGTGGCAACATGAAGCCTTTCGCCATTTTCCAAATCGAAACGTTTTGAAGCAAAATATTTCCCTTCAATCAGCTTGAAATCAGGAACTTCAACACCGCAACGTCGGGCTTTCCGATTGAATTCAAATTCCATTTTCCCCATATCTTTCGGGTCGTAAGTATGCCTGAATTTGACAATCCAGCTGCCTTCTTCGTCGTGATAAAGGCATTTGGGTCTGCAACCGCCCGAATTGCCGCTGTTGAAATAAAGCAGGTCGGCAGAACTGTCATCTTTCTCCGACAACACATCCAAAGCCATTTGCTGCAAATCGTCGAAATCGGGAAGCGGAAAACTGTTGCTTATCGAATTGACAGGCTCGTAGCATAAGGCACCCATTCCCATTGAGCCAATGATGCTGAGACGTTCTAAAGGATTGAGTTTTAGCTCGTCAATACCTTTCTTTTTAAGTGTTCGGTTAAGTAGATAACGACCGTATCCATCTGGTAGGCTATCTTCGAAAATGCCGAAATTTCCCCAAAATGGTTCTGGCTTTGCAAGGAATTGTCCGCTTTTCAACGGCAAATCCAATGGCGAAATGGAAAAACCTTCCGACAGCCATTGCCGGTCATATTGGAACGCGCACAGAGAATTGTCGGGCAAAAGTGAAAGTTCGCCCACGGTTTTTCCGTGATATTTTACTGTCAGTTTATTTATCGAATTCATTTCTGCCACGTTTTCTGTTCTTGTTTCTGTTGATGACATCGAGTTCTTCCATGGTGTCGAATTTCGGTTTTGCCATGAGTTGCCTGATTTCGTCGGCATAGCCCAAGGCTTTGGCAAGGGCCAGAAACGAGACTAAGGAAATGGTGCCTTGCTGCTCGAATTTTGCAATGGTAGGCGTGGGAATGCTGCTCATCATCGAAAGGGCGTCGCGCGAAAGTCCTTTTTCCAAACGGCGTTGCTGGGTGCGCTGTGCCAATCCTTTTGCAAGGTCGGCGGCTGAATCCATGTCGAAATCGTATAATAAAGGCATATTATTGTATTTGTTATAGTCGAAGATAAACAATTAAAGATACAATTGTATCTGATTTGCAAAAATACAATAAATATTGAAATGTGGAACTTTTTTGTTTTTGGAGAATTTATTGAGTCGAAAATTCCTTACCGTCAACTTTGACAAATCGGACATGGAATAAAAAAAAGTTCAAATTTATATTTCATATCGTTGAAAACACTATTTTTGCAATTCCTTTTTGCAGCTTTCGTAATGAAAGCTATAAAAAGGGATAATGAATTTTTCATAGCAATGGGGCGTTGTGAAACGTCCCATTTTTTATACCTCAATATCGGATTTCTTCCCATCAACCCTGACAAATCGGATATGGAAGAATAAATTGTTTCGGATTCAAAAAAATACTATTTTTGCATATCCTTTTTGCAACCTACATGGTTGTTAAGTATTGTATTTCTTTTCATATTTCAATGGGGCGTTGTGAAACGCCCCATCTTTTTACTTTGACATCGGAAATCTCAAATTTTCAAGCAGAAAAAAAATCAACGGCTTTCTTTCGCTTCCAGTCTTTTTCTCCTGATTTGCTGTTTCAGCCTGTCATTCATGGCGCGAGTTTCATTGTTTATCCTGATAAACGCCTTGCCGTCAAATTCCACTACGCCATCCTCGTATGGCTTAACCTTGATAGCCAGAACCTTATCGTCATACATCGGTTTCATTTCAAACTGATTCAAAACATCATTCTCAAAAAACCGTCCAGCCTCATCCTGAATGAATCTGATGTATGAATCCAATTGCTGTAATTTCAAGTGCGCCATATCGCCATCAAATCCGCACACATACCCCAAATCGGTAACACCCAAATACAAAGTGCCACCTTCTTCAGTGTTCAGGAAACCGCACAGCGATTTGAAAATATTTTTCTCTTGAATGAAATGATTCGCCAACATGCCATTGTCAGGAGGGAAGACAAACGAAGTCTTGAACTCCTGATGCAAATCCTCAATGCCCAAATAGATGCCGTTTTCCTCTTCGAGGTTGGTCTCATCGTCAGTGTCTAACGACAAGGTCCTTGTGATTTCCCTCTTGATGATGTTTTGCGTCGATGCAGGAACCAAGCTGCTAATGTTGTTACATGAAAGAACCAGCCGCGCAAGTTTAACCTGAGTGTCGTCACCACCTTCACTTATGATGCTTCCCAAAACAGCATTTCGCGAACCATCGCCGTAGGCTCTGAGTATCTTGACAATGTTACAATGCTGCCTGACCACATCAATACCTTCAAGTTCAGGCACGACTTCCAGTTCCTCAATCCTGCTGCCGTCACTCTTGGCAAAACAGAGAAGCTGCTTGAAATACGAAATGACAAAAGAGACATAATCCAAATGCTCTTTCGACTGGATAAGTGCGGCCATGATTTTACAGTAACACAACACACGGAACCTTTCGGCGGGCTGGATGATGCTTTTCTGATAACGAATCATAATGCTCAGAAACTCCCTTACGATGGCCTTGTTAAACACCGACTTCTTGTTGACATTCCTTTCGTCGTTCTCGAAATCAAAGCTCTCAATCACTTTGCGCTTCGCTTCCTGAATGTCAAAATACTCGTCTGTAGTATCTACAGCCTCGCCTTGCAAGTAACCGTAATATTTACCGCTGCTAATCACGGTAATCCTGATATAACCAAAATCACCAAGCTCAAAACGGCTGTCGTATGGGGTATGGACAGGATAACCTTCAGCAGTCATCCAGTCCATTATTTTGTAACCTCGTTTATCCGCTCCGATTCTCGTAACCTTTCCCAGAATGTCTTTTGACTTGTGATTTTCTCCCACCACAATATCCTCGATGATATGCGCCACCAAACCATCCCTTATCGAAAAAGTGTGCTGGCCAATGTCCTTGACAGTCACATCGATTATCTGTCCAACATGCAAGTAAAGCGTGAAATCGTCAGGATGATACAACGGATAAATGACCTCGTTAAGGTCAAGCGTACCTTCAATGGCCTCGTATTGAGGATCGATGCTTTTGACGGTGATTTTATCCCACTTGCAGTAAGTGACTTCTGCAAGCAGCGTGTCACCGTTGCAATAAATGTCTTTAATGTCCGTTGGCCTCGAAGGTTTCACTTTTTCCATTTCCAATATGAAATCCTTGGTGAATTTTTCCATTGCCAGGATATCGTCTTCTTCCGACTGCTTCAGCTTTTCACGCTTTAAAGTCAGCACGTTCATTTTTCCGTCCAAAATATCCATCGAGGCAACCAATTGGCTCTTTTTCAATTTATAACTGTCATTATTCAACGCCAATATCCCAACGGAATTACCATTGACAACAGCACATCCTTTAGCTTCAAAACAAGTTTCGGATGACTGAGGTTTTGGGAAGATATTACTATTAACGATTTTATGTGCAAAAAGGACAGGATTGAAATTCACAATATCATCCCAACTTAGCACCAACACAGGTTCAGCATCGTTTATCACGTTAGCGACCATCAAACCCAATAAATCCTCATTTAATTCAGAACCAGCCATTATACTTAGCGAATTAAGCAAAGGTATGAATATCCTTTTCCGGCTAATGCTATTATGTTCCTTTTCCACCAATAAATAAGTGAGAAGTATTCGAGCTTCCAACAGGATTTTGTTTCTGTCGCAACAACTTGATTCACTAAAATATGCAGGTCGTTTTTCCAATGATTCAATATATCCATCGACACGCTCTTTCAATAAATCAAGCGTAGCCTGATAGAAAGAATCCGCCTTGTTTCCGTTTTGCAAATATTCAAGAACGCCATCAAAGTTCTCGTCAATGTATTCCGGCTTTATCTTTAGCCAGATAGGGGCAATGTT
>JAGHSL010000096.1 GCA_018065885.1 Candidatus Limimorpha equi | reverse complement strand
CTCCAGTCAACCACTGACAGGGATAAGGTTCGGATGGTAAACTCATTCCAGGATTAACAACAAAAAGTCAATTTATATCAGTATTAATCAGTAAAACCGAGTCAACCTAAATCAGGAAAACACAATTCATCATATTCCTAAGCGACAAATGTTTTGAGTCGACAAAAAGTGGTGTTGGAGTTAATCACGGGACCTTAAAACGCAACAAAAGCTACAGCAACGCACAGCAAACCGTTTATCAAGGTTCAAGCTATTGGGGTTCAAACACTACTTTTATCTTCAATGCGGACAAGAGTGTCCTGAATGTTGTGCTTGAAAATGATGATAAATACATATACAAACGTGCCACGCCGCCATCCGGTCAAACGACCTGCTCTTTGATTCGGAAGAATGGTTCTTCAGGAAACACAGCTCAACCCTATTATGGAGGAGGCAATAATTACGGAAACGGCGGAAATTATGGTGGTGGTAATTACGGAAACAGCGGAACCCAAGGAAGCAATGAATCTCCATCGCAGCAACATGGATATGTAACTGAGACTTACCAGGATAATTGTCCTGTCTGTTATGGAACAGGGAAATGCCAAAACTGTTATGGAAGAGGAACATATAATGATTATACCAATACTACAAGGGATTGTCCGAGTTGCGTCAATGGCAATTGTTCTAAATGCGGTGGCTCAGGCAAGGTCACAAAGACAAGAACAGTCTGGAAATAACCGGCTTTTATATTGAAAACTGCAATCTATTGGGAACGGCGCAAGTGCCGTTCTCTTTTATAGGCGCGGTGTCATGCTTTTTTCATAAAACCGTCATGCCCGACCATATTCACGCCGTCGTGTATCTTGGCTGTAGAGACGCGATTCATCGCGTCTGCAGAATGGCGCGAAAGCATTTTGAATAATATGGAAAATCCGCCTCGCAAAAGTGAGGCGGATTTTTTTGTTGCAAAACATGCAATGCTATGGTTTTGTTGTATATTTGCAAAACAAAACCATATAGGATATGGACAAAATCGAAAGACATCTACAACTTCTATAGAAAAAAAAGAAATGGCTATGACTGACAACAAACAATTGGCGAAGTTGGAGTTTGTCTCCTTCTGCATAGAGCAATATAAAATGGTCACAAAAAGTACCGGGCGCGATGTAGAACAAATGTTTCAGCAAAAGGGTGTCATCGAGTTCCTGCTGAAACATTACGAGGTGCTGCACACACAAGGAGAACAGGCTATATTGAACGAGATTAACGAATACCTAAAACACCATTAAAAATGATACTCTATCACGGAAGTCTTGAGGTTGTGGAACTGCCACAGATATTTGAAGCCAATCGTCCGCTTGATTTCGGCACCGGATTCTATACGACGACTAACCTTCAACAAGCCCACCGCTGGGTAAAGCTACGAATGGAGCAGAATAATGCCTCACATGGTTTTATCAATATGTATGAATACACCCCGGCAAAGGGTTTGCACACACGACGCTTTCAGTCGGCAAATGAAGCGTGGGTTGATTTTGTACACGCCAACCGCACGGTGCAGGACTATAATCACGACTATGACATCGTGACAGACCCGGTTGCCAATGATAACGTGTATCTCAGCTTTAACCTCTACGAGTCGGGTATTATCACAAAGTGGGAACTTATCCGCAGGCTAAAGACATATAAATTGGTTGACCAACTGCTTTTCCATACAGAACGGTCATTGGCAACACTTAAATACATTGGCAACAAGGAGGTGAAAATATGAACCAGCCCAAGATAACCCAGGACAACGTGCATCTGCTGTTGCCCAACAAAGTGGCGCAGCTAGCCAGTCGTTTATTGCAAAATGGTGTTGCTGCCGATATGCCCGCAGCTTTGAATATGGTATATTCTTCGTCCGTGTATGCCAATATGGAACAAGAAAAGACGAAATATTGGTGGATGGGCATTAACGCTCTATATGTTGATTTGATGGCAGAGCTTTCTTGACTCCGCTAGGAAAGCATTTTGAATAATATGGAAAATCCGCCTTGCGAAAGTGAGGCTGATTTTTTTTGTGTGTAGAGACGTAGCGTGCTACGGTCTCGGATGGTAATACGTTGGCTGGTTTAAAGACGGTAGTGTTTCAAACAGTGTGTCCGAAGTCTGTTGACTTCAGGAATGCGAAGCAAAATCAGACAATAGTTTTCATATTAGTAGCAGTTGGTGAAAAATCGTAGTTTTGCCATGCGGCCGGACGAGGAAACGGGCTTTGCTGGGGACCAACACACAAGATAAAAACAAGCAACCCAAAAAATTCGGTTAGTGTCAATAAAAAATAAAACCGACAAAACCAGAAATCACCATGACCCACAAGCCCAAAAAGTTCCTATCAACATTCTTTCTCGGCCATAAGTCGTGGATTTCCACCATGGTGCCGTTTCATTGTACTTTATCAAATGATATGTCATTCTTTCGAAAAGCATTGCCTTATGTTTTGCTTGCAAAAATATGCACTTCTTCCAAAATGTCAACAGGTTGCAATGTTGCGAGTTATAATTATCGAAAAAACACTATTTTTGCAGCAATAATCACAATTCAACAACTATGAAAAAAGCATTTTTCACGCTCCTGCTCGCCATCATGTCGGCTGCTGTTTTTGCGCAGCAATGGACAGGCATCATGAGCAGCAATCCTTCAACCATCAAGACACAGCTGATTTCCTCATCGGAAAACAGCATTAAGGTCAATGTGCAAGTTCCTGGTTTTTATGCCAATACGGTCACGACACCACGCGGCGAAGCCAATGTGATTTCGGTTTCGAAAACCGTCAGCACCTTTGCCGCAGGCGAACCAAATCTGCCCATGATTGCCATTCCCGCCATCATCGGCGATGCCCAGCGTTACGGCATCCGCATCATCAATGCACAATATGCTGATTTTGAAATAAACGTGGCTCCATCAAAAGGCGATTTCCCACGCAGCATCAATCCTGATGACGTGCCTTACACCTACGGCGAAGCCTACAATCAGGATGCCTTCTTCCCTGCCCAGCAAATTGGTTTGTATGAACCTTACATCTTGCGCGATTTCCGTGGGCAAAACATGGTCATCTATCCTTTCGCCTACAATCCTGCCACGCAGACTTTGCGCGTATATTACGACCTGACCGTCGAAATGTTTAGCGAAGGCATTGGCGGTGAAAACCAACTGACCCGCAAGTCAAGCAGCATAAAGATGGATTCCGAAATGGAAGCCCTGTATGCCAATCAGTTCATCAATTACACCGAGTCGGCTGCCAAATACACCGTCATCGATGAAGAAGGCGACCTGCTCATCATCTGCCACGATGCTTTCATGGATGCCATGACGCCATTCGTCAACTGGAAAAAACAGATTGGTCGCCCGACAACCATGGTTGGAACCAGCACTGCCGGCACCACCGACCAAGCCATCCACAGTTACATTGAAGCCCAATACAATGCCAACCCCAATCTGATGTATGTCCTTCTCGTCGGCGATGTCGCCCAAATTCCAGGTCACAGCTTTTCCACTCCTGGTTATGGCGGCAAGTCCGACAACTGGTATGGCCAAATCGTTGGCAGCGACTATTATAACGACATTTTCGTTGGCCGTTTTTCCGCAGAAAGCACCGACCATGTCACCAATCAGGTCAACAAGGTCATCCATTACGAAAGAGACATCAATGCTTCCGACACTTGGCTCCCCTTCGGGACTGGCGTAGCCACAACAGCTGGCGGCGGCGGTCACTTTGGCGAAGACGACTGGCAGCACATCGACAACATCCGCACTGATTTGCTCGGTTACAATTACACGGAAGTCTACAGAGACTACCAGAGTGGCGGCGGTGCACACTCCAATGCAGCCACCCTCAGCCAAAATATCAACGACGGCTTAAGCATCATCAATTACTGCAACCATGGCTCCGAAACCAGCTGGGGCGTATTTGGCTACAGCAACAGCAATGTCAACGCTTTGACCAATGTCAACAAACTTCCAATCGTTTGGTCAGTGGCCTGCTTGAATGGTAAATATGACCATTATCAGCCATGCTTTGCCGAGACTTGGCTCCGCGCCAACAACGGCAGTCCAGAACAACCTACAGGCGCCATTGGCGGCATGTTCTCCTACATTTCACAGCCTTGGGTTCCTCCAATGTACGGCCAGGACGAAATGGTCGACATCCTTGTTGAAAGCTATAGCAACAACATAAAGCGCACCCTTGCCGGCACTTCGATGAACGGTAACATGAAAATCCTCGACCAATACGGACAAGGCGGCGGACAAGGCCTCGGCACCTACATGGCTTGGATTCTTTACGGCGACCCGACCCTCACCCTGCGCAATGCCGTACCTGAGAACATGAATGTGACCCACGGCAGCAGCATCGGAACTGGTTCTACCTCATTCACCGTGAACGCCAGCAATGGCAACGGCGCCCGCGCCACCTTGACACGTAACAACGAAATCATGGGTTCGGCTATCATCAATAACGGCAGTTGCCAGATTACCTTCAATGTGCCTGGTCAGACCGGCACCGCCACATTAACCGTTTTCGGCTACAACAAAATTACTTATATTGCTACGATTGACATTACACAAGGCGGCGCTCCTGACCCAATCAGCGTTACCTGCACCGCCAATCCAACCGTCATCGCACAAGGCGGCAGTGCCACACTGAACGCCATGGCGACAGGCGGCGATGGCAGTTTCACTTATCACTGGACACCTGCCACAGGCTTGAACAATGCTAACATTCAAGCACCTACGGCCACACCAACACAAACCACGACATACACTTGCACCGTTACTTCCGGCGGACAGACTGGAACTGGCACAGCCACTATTACCGTGGTTTGCCCGCCTGCCAACCTGACAGCCACCGTGGTCAGCAACAGCAACGTAAATCTGAACTGGACCGCCGCCCACCCTGCCCACAGCTATAAGATTTACCGCAACAATACCATGATTGCCCAAAACAACACAGCCAACACTTACACCGACCAAAATCTCAGTGTAGGCACTTACAACTATCAGGTTGCCACGGTTTACAACGGCATTGAATCGCCAAAGTCGAACACGGCAACGGCTACCATCAACGCTCCTTTACAAGCCACAGCATCAGCACGCCCGGCAACGATTGCAGAGGGCGAAAGTTCAACCCTGATAGCTTATCCGCAAGGCGGAACTGGCACTTACACTTACAGTTGGTCGCCAGCCGCATCGCTGAACAATGCCAACATTCAGGACCCAACCGCCACGCCAACACAAACCACGACCTACACCGTTACGATTACCAGCGGCAACGAGACCGTCACGGCAAGCGCAACCGTCACTGTTGTCAAGGCTCCGACTAATGTCCACATTACTTTTGGCGAACATCCGACCATCAATTGGGCAGCCATTCAGCCTTTCACAAGTTTCAACGTGTATCGCGGTGAAGAACTGATTGCCAGCAATATAACAGGTATGAGCTACACCGATACCGATATCGTTCCTTGCCCCGAAGAAGAATACTGCTACAGCGTTGCCACGGTTCACAACCAAGCCATAGCTCAATCGGAAGAAGCCTGCGATGCCATGGAACTTTTCCTCTTCCCCGTCAGAAATGCTGCGGGCGAATATGTCTGGAATATGGAGAATGACTATGGTGCCAATCTTACATGGAACACGCCAGAAGAACCCGTAAACTGCTGGGAAATGACCGGTTTCAACATTTACCGTAAAGAAGAAATCGAGAAAGAATTTGTTTTGGTTGCCAACGTTCCGGCCGTTGAAGGTCAAGAGGAATATGAATATTTCACCCCGGTTCACTCTGGTTCGGTTTCCTATATCATCAAGGCCGTTTATGAAAGAGATGGCGAAACGCTTGAATCGGATGGCAATGTCATAGAGATTTTCATCACTGACATTCAGGAAAATAATGATAATGTTTCGATCTTCCCGAACCCGACTAACGACATTCTCAACATCAAGGCTGAAAACATTGAAAACATCCGCGTTTTCAACCTCTTTGGTCAGGAAATCATGAATGTCAATGTTGACAACGACAACTGCATCATCAACATGTCGCAATTCACAAAAGGCATTTACATGCTGAAGGTTGAAACGGCAAACGGCATCGCTATGAAGCGCATCGTCGTTGAATGATAATCCATCACTTGACAATAAAAAAGCGGAAGTCTTACGGCTTCCGCTTTTCGTTTTTCATTGCACCTGCTTGCGTTTCTTCACCGCACTCAGTATCCAAATCACGATACCCGCCACGACAAACGGGACGCTTAGCCATTGGCCCATGTCCCAAGTCATGTTCTGTTCGAAATCGACCTGCACGTTCTTCAGGAATTCGATGCAGATGCGCGAACCGAAAATGATAATCAAAAAGACGCTGAACATCACGCCAGGCTGACGGTTGCCGAGGTCGCGTTTGTAGTACATCCAAAGCAAAATGCCCATGGCCACAAGGCAGAAGAAAGCCTCGTACAAACCCGTCGGATGACAAGGCAACCATTGATCGGGCGAGCAGCAATTGCCTGCCGTACAAGGATAATAATTATCAAAAG
>JAGHSL010000156.1 GCA_018065885.1 Candidatus Limimorpha equi | reverse complement strand
CTTTCCACCCTCGTGGTGAGGAACGTTCCAAATGGCTTAATGATTTTGCTGCAAAATCATGGGCGTTGCCTGATGGACAATGTCATGTCCTTCTGGCGGAAGACCATTTGAATGTCATACGCTATGTGAACCGTTATTTGCGCAAGGCCAATGAAAAACTGGCAGATGATGGCTATTTCGTCTGTTCTTTCGATACCGCACAAAAGCATCGTGCCCAGATTTATAGCAAACATCGCCGTTTTTTTGCCCATATCATCTACTTCTTTGATTTCATTTGGCATCGTGTGTGTCCCAAGATGGGACTGACGCGTCGTTTCTATTATTTCTGTACGAAAAAGGTGAGGAAGGTCTTCCCGCGACCGGAAATGCTTGGCCGACTCTATTATTGTGGTTTCGATGTCGTTTGCGAACAGTATGTCCACGACCGTTACATGGTCATCGGTCAGAAGAAACGTCCACCTTGCAGAGATCCACATACCTACGGACCTTTCATAAAGTTGCGTCGTATTGGGAAGGATGGCGAGCTTTTCAATGTGTATAAGTTCCGCACCATGTATGCCTATTCGGAATTCCTTCAGACTTACATTTACAATAACAACAGTCTGGATGCAGGTGGCAAGTTCCACGATGATTACCGCGTCACGGAGTGGGGCAAGGTCTTGCGCAAACTTTGGCTCGACGAACTGCCCATGCTCCTGAATGTCCTGAAAGGTCAGATGAAACTGGTTGGGGTGCGTCCGTTGAGTAGACAGTATTTCGGTCTTTATTCGCCTGAAATCCAGCAGTTGCGCATCAAGACTAAGCCTGGTATGCTGCCACCTTTTTACGTTGATATGCCGGATACCATTGAAGAAATTCAGGAAAGCGAAAAACGTTATTTGGAGGCATATCTTCAGCATCCTTTTCGCACCGATTGGAAATATTTTTGGAAGATTTTCGGAAATATTGTCTTTAAAGGGAAACGCTCAAAATAAATCTCGTTTTCTTTTGCGTTTTGAATTGTTTTTAATGTAAATTTGCAAATTGTAATTCTTTCCAAGATTTTGGAATTGGGATTATAGTTATAGTCGCTTCACTGACGCGCTAAATAGTTGTTTTATTGTAATATAGGACGTGTTTAGTGTGAGTCAGGAGGCGAAGCTATATAAAGACGAAACTGATTTTTTTCATAGTTTTTGGTAATGAAAGAAGAGAAATGGGACATAGAAATCAAGCCAAAAGACCGTATGTTGGCCATTGATTTCAAGGAAATGTGGCGCTACCGCGACCTGTTTGTCTTGTTTGTCAGAAGGGATATCTCGACGGCTTACAAACAGACGGTGCTTGGACCACTTTGGTGGATTATCAATCCGGTCTTGTCGATGATAGTGATGGTTGCTGTATTTGGAGGCATCGTCGGCATACCTACAGATGGCGTTCCTGCTGCTTTGTTTTACTTGCTGGGGCCTGCCGTGTGGAGCTATTTTTCGGCTTGCCTTACAGCGACCTCCAATTCGTTTGTGACCAATTCGAATATTTTCGGCAAGGTGTATTTCCCAAGAATGATTATGCCTTTCGTTTCCGTAACTACAAACTTGGTGGCCTTTGGCGTGCAGATGCTGATTTTCGTTGCTTTTTATATCTATTATGTCGCAACAGGCACTCCAATTGCGCCTAACTGGTTTGGACTTTTGTTCCCGATATTAATCGTAATGATTGCTCTTACTGCTGCGGGATTTGGAATGGTAATATCTTCAATGACAACAAAATACAGAGACTTACAGATTGTCTTTACCTATTTGGTGAGTTTATGGATGTATGTTACGCCAGTCATTTATCCATTGAGCATGGTTACGAATCCTAAGTTGCACATGCTGATGTCGTTGAACCCGGTTACTCCTATTATGGAAGCCGTGAAATATGGCTTGCTTGGCACTGGCGATTTCAGCTGGCTTTGGCTTGGCTATAGTTTTGTTTTCATGGTAGTGCTGTTAGCCTTTGGTATTATTGTTTTCAACAGGACTCAAAAATCATTTATGGATACGGTTTAGTTATGGAGAATTTTACAACGGAAATAAAACCCAAGGATAAGCTTTTTAATCTCGAACTGAAAGAAGTTTGGGCAAAAAAATACTTGCTATGGCTGTTCATCAAGCGTGACATCCTGGTACAGTTCAAGCAGACCATCTTCGGCTTGGGATGGTATTTCATTTCGCCACTTGTTTCGACGGCAATCTATATCATCATTTTTAGCCGAGTGGCTGGCATCCCTACCGATGGCATTCCGAAACCCTTGTTCTACCTTTCGGGACAGTGTCTGTGGAACTATTTTTCACAGTGTCTTACCAAGGTGTCTGAAACATTCGCGACCAATTCAGATTTGTTTGGCAAAGTGTATTTCCCACGAATCATTATGCCTATTTCGCAAGTGGTGTCCCACTTGTTTAGGTTTTCTATTCAAATGACGCTGTTCGTGATTGTATATGTCATATATGCCATTGTTGGAGTCGATGTGCATCCGAATTGGTATCTGCTCCTGTTCCCGGTTTTGGTGCTGATGTTGGGTTTCACCGCCATGGGCTTGGGCTTGATAGTCACTTCGATGACTGCCAAATACCGTGACCTGAAAAACTTTTTTGGCGTGTTCGTGTCGTTGTGGATGTATGCCACGCCTATCGTCTATCCGATGAGCGTGATAGAGAACCCTGCTTTGAAGAACATTATGCGCCTTAATCCTCTGACATCTATCATTGAAGCCTTTAAATATGGCTCAATGGGTGCTGGTGAATTCAG
>JAGHSL010000064.1 GCA_018065885.1 Candidatus Limimorpha equi | reverse complement strand
AATGTCTTTTCATAGTTATAAGTTTGATGTTTTCTTAATAAGGGGTCAAAAATAGGAATTTTATCAATAGTGACCAACATAAATTTCGATGGATTTTGTGTTAGCAAAAATCTAAGTCGCGTTTCATGCTTCATCAGCCTGCTCGTAATAATATGAATAATCAATGCCTTTCATGAATATCTCGCGACTATTGATGTCGTCAGTCAAAGCCTTTTGAATCAAGTTCTTAATGGGTTGTGCATTGGTTGTACTTGCCTTCATGGCAGCAAGATAGTCTTTCTTGTCAATTCGACTCCAGTCCACACACTGCTTCAGATTTTTTTTGAAAATCAAGTCAAGCCAGATACGGGTGCTGCGTCCATTGCCCTCCATGAATGGATGCGCCACATTCATCTCCACATATTTGTCCATGATTTCATCGAAAGTACTTTCCGGCATCTGTTCTATTTTCCTGAGATTCTCATGGAGATATTCGGCTCGGCAAAACAAAGTGCCATCTTTCCAAATCGTTTTTTGCCGTATTTGTCCTGCAAAATCATACAAACCTCCAAAAAGATAGGCGTGAATTTGTTGCAATCCTTGCACCGTACCAACGGGAATGGAATCCAGCATATTGCTCTCGAAAAGCGTGTAAGCCTTCTTCTTACTCTGGCCATCGATGGTATTGTCGCTGTAAGTGAGCCAATCGAGGAATTGGATTGCCCTTGCATTGTTGATGCTTCTTGCCAATTGAGCAACGCCATCAGCATTGAGCGTATCGGTGGCATATCTTTTGCCATCCGCAGCCCTCAACTTCAGTTGGTTAGTGGCACTAACCAACTCGGGTTGTTCCCGTTTGAGTTTCGTTTTCAGATACTTCCAATAGTTACGATTCTTAGCATAGTCATCTTGCTGATTGATGGCACCAATGACATCCAGCACCGAGAAAAACCACTGCTGTTTCCCTGCATCCCACACAGCCCTGACTTCGCGGTCGTTATAAAAACGTATGGATATCTTATTCGTTTCGTTCTCCTTCATCATGCTTGATTTTTCTCTAGACTTTCCAATGACCAATCGCTTTCATCGTCCGTGATTTCAGTTTCTTGGTTCCTTTTCAACTCTTCCCAATATCATCCTATTTTACTTATACTTCTTCATTTAGGCAAGTATTTCTCCACGATTTCCGATTCAATATCGGGTTTTACATCTTCAGATAACAAAGCGAGGCAGCCAACTAATATTATACCCGTTACTCCACATATAACAATTAAGAGTCCTCTCCATGTTGAGGGATTAGGCAAAATAAATGTTAAAGCTAATGTAATCAAGAATACAGCAATTAAAATAAAAATCAAATTTACCCTACTATTTCGTCTCTTTAATAAAGCAGCATTGATTTCTTCCTGATGCTCACATATTATCCTTTTTTTTTGTTCGGCAATCTTCGCTTGCCGAGCCTTTTCTTCCTGTCGCAATCTTGCTTGTCGTGTCATTTCCTCTTGCTGCAATTGCGCTTGTCGAGCCGCAATATATTCAGGACTATTCTCAAGAGCCTTTTGGATAAAATAATCCTCAAGTTCACCAAATGTGCGATTTGGCATCACATCTGTCCGCGTTTCGTCAATCATGAAAAGGCATTCCTGCGTGCCGTTTTTTCCCATTGCAAGAACCACACCATCAACGAAAACAGGATTAAGCATGGTCGTTTTACCTTCGACAGAAATAATGATGGACTTATTGGCTGATATAAACTGCCAAGTGGAATTTATCACATCTCCGTTGGTGGAGACCAATAAGGCTCCATTTTTCTGAAAGATTAAAATCTGCTTGTTCCCTTCGTCATTGAACACCTCCCACGATTTGCTGCACAACAGTGCCACAACATCCTTTTTCTGACAGAAGTTTTTCAGTTCATTTGGTATATTTAACAGATATGTTTTCATATTCTTTTCATCTACTTATTTTTAAACAATACCCCATTCGCGCATCAAATGCAATCAATAAATCAAAATCACGTCTTTTGCTCCTTTTTTTTCGCTGCTGGGAACAAAATATTGTTCAAAATCAACCTGAAGCCAGGTGAATTGGGGTGCATTTCAAGTTCGGTAGGCGGGTCGCCGACAATGTGGCGGTAGTCCTCGGGGTCATGGCCGCCGAAAAATGTCCAGAAACCATTGCCGAAATTGCCATGAATGTAACGGTCCTCGTTCAATGCGGCATTATCGCCCAAAACGACGACCGAAGGTTTGACGTATGCTTTGTTGAAAGCCGTGGTCTGCCCCATGAAACCCTTTATCAGCCTTTCGTGGCATTGCGTGAGCATGGTTGGCACAGGATCCCACTTGGCGGAGAAATCGAAAAGCAGAAAATAGTCGTTCTGTTCCTGCACCATACGGCTGCGGCCTTCAGTGACATCAATATTGGAAATTTCATATTCCTGAGGATTTGTCGATACCGTGAAATCGGTGAATGCGAAACAATTATCATAATTCAAGCGTTTGGTGTCGCCGGCATGAATCGGGTCGCCATCGAACATGTAATCGCAGATGTCAAGACCATCGGCAGCAAGAGCCACATCGAAACTGTCGGGAGCCGAGCACATGGCAAACATGTAACCGCCACCTGCCACAAACTCACGGATTTTCTTCGCCACAGCTAGTTTCAGTTGCGACACTTTCTGGAAACCCCATCGGTGTGCCGTTTCCTCCTGTAAGCGCACATCTTCCTGATACCAAGGATAATTGCGGTAGCGCGACCAGAATTTGCCATATTGTCCCGTGAAATCCTCGTGATGCAAATGCAGCCAGTCGTAGGTAGGCAATACGCCTTGCAAGACTTCATCGTCGTAGACCACATCGTAAGGTATTTCGGCGTAGGTCAGCACCATGGTCACGGCATCGTCCCAAGGCAGATTGTTTTTAGGTGCATAGACCGCAATGCGCGGCACTTTCTGTAGCTTCATCTCGTCCATGTTCACGCCAGGGTCAGCGATTTCGGCCAGAATTGCATCGGCCTGCGCATCAGCAATGACCTGATAGCTCACGCTGCGCATCTTGCACTCGCGCTCAAACATTTCGTGGTACGGAATCAAATAACTCCCACCTTTGTAGTTCAGCAACCAGCTGATTTCCACCTCGCGTTGAAGGACCCAATAAGCCACGCCGTAGGCCTTCAGGTGATTGGTCTGGGTGTTGTCCATCGGGATAAGTATGTAGGCCGCTTTCGATGGTAAAACAATAGAAATCAGTAATATGGAAATAATAAAAAAACGTTTCATTTCAAAATACTAAAACTTTAAATAAGATTCCAACATTGGATTCAATTCTCCGGCATTTTTCGTCACCGTCTGCAATTGCGCCCAGTTCTTAATCATGCCTTTCGTGTCGCGGTGCTTGAAAATGGCTTTCACCAAATCATAATCAAGATAAGGATGATTGACCAGAGTCTTGAAATCATCGCGGTTGATGTCAACTTTCTTTGTTTCAACGGATTGGAATTGAAGATACGGCAAAACGGCCTGATAATGCATCGAATCCATGCCCTTCACTTCCAACAATTGCTCCAAATTCAAGAATCCGCCCAACTTATTGCGATAAGTCACGATTCGGGCTGCCAAATACGGACTGACTTTTGGCAACTGTCCGAACAAAGCCGAATCGGCAGCGTTGATTTCAACCATTGCAATCACCTTTGTTTCAGTCGGTTTCGATTCTTTTTCGCCATTGCCTTTATCATCATATTGGCGGTTTGAGTGGTCGTATATGCTGCGGTTCATAGGCGGAATGACGATAAAAGGCTCCAGTTCCGCAAATTCCTCATCGCTAATCGAATACATTTTCTTGACATCGTTTTTCGAGTAAAACTTGCCTCCTTTTGCCTCATAATTCTTGATGGTGCGTATCTGACGGTCGGTCAGACCCATTTTGCGCCATTCTTCCTCTGGCAAACCATTGGGATTGAATGGGAATGGCGTCAAATGCGGTTCATCGGCAACAACCTCAGAAGTCGGTTTCTCCGTTTGCGCATCTATGGCATTTTGGCGTGCCGCAATCAGGGAGTCCAAGGCATGAAATCCGTATGGTCTTGTTTCCTGATGAAATGGTTTCCAAATACTTAGCACTATTAGAATGACAATTGCGGCAGCCAACGAAATGATGGCAACACGCTCGCCTTTGCTAAATCTCAGAAAACCATCGTTAAATTCGTCCATGACAGCATTATTTGAACAATCCCAATCCGCTGACAAAAATCAAGGCAATGGCCAAAGGAGCCACAAACTTGATAATGAACAGGATAACCGGCTTAATGCGCATTTTCAGTTTACCTTCGTTGGTGATTTCATCATAGAATTTCTTTTTGCCCAGATACCAGCCCACAAAAATCACAATCAAGAAGCCGCCAATCGGAAGTAAAATGTTGGAAGACAGGAAATCAAGGCCATCGAAAAACGTTTTTCCGCCAACCGAAAACGGCGTGTTGTCCATCAGGCTCAAAGAGGCGAAAACGCCAAGGCTCATGGTTGCCACGCAAGCAAAGACCGTAGCCCATTTGCGTTGAATATGCACTTCTTCAACCAGATAAGCCACCATCACTTCAAGCAGCGAAATCGTCGAAGTTAAAGCCGCAACAGCCAGCAAGACAAAGAAAATCAGGCAGAAAAGATAACCTCCAGCCATTTGGTTGAAAATCAGAGGCAAAGTATTGAACACCAGTCCCATACCAGCCTCGGGCTGAATGCCAAACGAGAAGGCTGCCGGAAATATGACGATACCCGCCAAAATTGCAACCAAAGTATCAGATAACGTCACCGACAAGGCCGTAGTAGTCAGATTATCATTCTTTTGGATATACGAGCCGTAAGTTATCAAAGCACCCATGCCCACACTCAGCGAGAAAAACACCTGACCGAGCGCACTGATGAGCACTTTACCATTAATCTTTGAAAAATCGGGATGGAAAAGAAACGCAAGACCATCCTTTGCACCAGGCAAGGTAACGGAACGGATGGCCAAGGCTATCAAAATAAGTAACAGCATGGGCATCAGTATCTTGGAATATTTCTCAATGCCTTTCTTAATGCCTTTGAACACGACAAAACCAGTCAAAAAAATGAAAACGCCTTGCCACATCACATTTTTCCAACCCATATTATGGAAATCGGCAAATTCCTGTTCCAAAATCCCCAAATCCTTTCCTTGGAAACCATTCGTCAACGACTTGCAGATGTATTCCAAGGTCCATCCCGAAATCGTGGAATAGAACGCCAGAATGATGAAACCGCAAAAAACGCCCATGAAACCGACTATAGGCCAAAGGGTTTTGGGTGCCAGTTTCTTGAACGAACCGACCGCATCGGATTGCGAGCGGCGTCCGATGACCAATTCGGAAAGCATCACAGGAACGCCCAGAACCAGCACGATGATAAGGTAAACCAATAGGAAAGCGGCGCCGCCATTATCGCCTAATTCGCAAGGAAAGCGGTAAATGTTTCCCAAACCCACTGCCGATCCAGCCGCAGCAGCAATTATGCCTATTTTCGATCCGAAACTGTCGCGTTTAATATCCATAAGTAATTAAAATTCAAGATTTAATGATTTAATATTTAAAGATTCAAAGATTTAAAATTCAAAAATTTAATGATTTAAAATTTAAAGATTAAATGATTTGGAGAAAAGCTGTCACATTACATTTTTTCGCCAAAAGCCAAATCGCCGGCATCGCCAAGCCCTGGGACGATATAAGCGTGAGCCGTAAGTTCCTCATCGACAGCACCAACCCAAAGCGTCACAGGCATACGCGAAAGCATACGTTTCACATATTCCAAGCCTTCGGCACTGGCAATGGCCACCACAATGTGTATGTGTTTCGGCTGCATTTCATCGTTCAGCAAACCGTGTAAAGTCTTCACTAACGATTCGCCCGTTGCCAGCATCGGGTCGCAAAGAATCAAAGTGCGGCCATCAATGTCAGGCGTGGAATAATATTCCACCTTGATTTCAAAATCCTCGTTCTTGTCGTATTTGCGATAAGCGGCAATGAAAGCGTTGTCGGCACGGTCAAACACGCTCAGAATACCATTGTGAAATGGTAGTCCGGCACGCAGAATCGTGGCAATGACGGGTTGCTCTTTCAGCACACGCATTTCCTTGATGCCTAATTGTGTCGGCACGTCAATCTGTTTATATTCAAGCGTTTTACTGATTTCGTAAGCCATGATTTCGCCCAAACGTTCCAAATTGCGGCGGAAACGCATACGGTCTTTCTGAATTTCAGCATCACGGATTTCGGACAAAAACTGGTTGAAAACGCTGTCTTGCAGGCCTAAGTTGTTTACTTTCATCATGATTTGAGTTTTTAGGCTCCAAAAATAATAAATAAAGGTAAACAAAAGGCAGATTTGGTGCCAAATGCCTAAATTTTCTTCCAAATGCGCAGCAAGGAACGGCCAAAAAACGACATTCTGTTGAACGAATAGCCCGAATATGCGAAATTTTCGCCACCGAAACCTTCGTAAAAACGCGCCAGATTTGCATTATCGGAACCTTCAAAATCGAGGACGTTCTGTGCATTGCAAAACTCGCGAATTACGCTATCCAAAAGGAAAGTCATGGCTTGCAGCGACTTGCCTTTTTCGCCACAGCCCGAAAACAGGAAAGTGATGCGCCCTTTATTTTTCATGAACAATGCACCGCACACAATCTCATCGGAATCGGGAGTTGCGACGCCATAAGTGAAAGCGCGATTCCGTTGCAAAGCCACAGCCGAAAGACGTTGCAGACGTGCATATTCGGCATCGCCCCAAGTGCTTACGCTTGCTCCACGATTGGCACGGAACAAATCGATAATATCCTTAATATCAATATTTTTCACCAAATGGAGATGGTTGTTTTCGGCCTTGGCCAGATTGCGTTTCGTGTTGGTGTGATAATGGTTTCGCAGGAACTCGTATGGGGCATCAAGGAACAGCAAGATATTGGCGTGATTTTCCACTCCATTTGTCGCAGGCGGCAAAGCATTCAAGGCATTGAGCCTGATTTCAACAAAACGGAATTTTGCGGGAATGGCTTCAATGAATTCATTGTCTTTCAGATTCATACATTCAGGCGAAAAAATGCCCAGCTGTTGCGCAAAAAAAGGCTGAAACAGATAGTTGACACCGAATTTCCTGCCACCTATGAGTGGCATGACGGCAGCGTAATCGTCTTTCACCAATGCCTCCCAATCAGGATGAATGACATCCAAATACCATGAATAGGCATACACCAGACTATTTTCCGAGTCGTGGATGCAAGCGTCCCATTTTTCCCTGTCGATTTCGCTATGGCGCAAATACTTAATCATTTCAAGCAATACTGAATCAGTTTTTCATACATTTCGGGCCAGCCGACCCAACGTTTTTCACCGCCAAGCGTCTCATTATGCGTCAGATAGATGAATGTCCCATTGACTGCCTTCACCTCGTCGACTAAACGGCAAGCCAACTCAAACGAATCGTCAAGATTCAGGTTCAAGTAATCGCGCATTGTGCCATCCATCAAAGCGAAAGGATGCACCACAAGCGGTGTAACGACATCATTTTCCAAATCGAAAAACGGGAAAGCATCAGCAATTCCCGCACGGAAACCTGCCTGCGAAGCGAAGCCCATTGTGTAATCGTCCTTAACATCCAACTCGATGAGTTTCTGATAACTGCGTGGCAAATTCATTCTCAGGAAATGCTGGCGGCTCTTGGTGACATCGCGGTTCAGCACCGATGAAAGACGCTCCAATTCCACACGCAGTTTCTCCGAATCGAGATAAGATGCAAACGATGGATGAATGCCCACATCGGCATAATCGCCAATGCGTTTTATCAAGGCCTGAAAAGCATCGTTGCGGATGGAAATGCTCTTGTCGTTAGTGTCGTAATCGCCACACAATATGAAGAATATGGGGTGCAAACTGTATTTTTTCTGCAAATCGAAAAGCAAGTCGAACGAATCGAAAGGATCACGCCGATGACGGAAAAGCACATGATGACGCTCCTTTATCAAATCAAAATCGTGAGCGGTCAAATTCTTCAGAAAAGATGCCGAAGTGCGCAAAAAGCCCTTGTGCTTATAGGCCCACGCCGCATCAACATCGTATGTCGGAAGAAAACTGAATTTGCGTTTTTTTAGCTGTAATTCAGGATATTGTGATTGCAGTCTTTCGCCTAATTTCATCGTCCAGATGTTCACCA
>JAGHSL010000355.1 GCA_018065885.1 Candidatus Limimorpha equi | reverse complement strand
AAACTGATGATGAAATGCGCGACCGTGCTTTTGTCGATTTGCTGAACAACGAAACCGATGTCTGGTGCTTCGACCAAAACAATGTGAATCACGGCTATCCGATTTTAGGCTTCAACGATACGGATATCGCTGAATCACAGTCAGATACATTCGGCATTTATCCGAATCCGGCCTTCACGACTTTGACCGTTGAAAACGGAAACGCATCGGAAATCAGTGTTTTCAATGCGCTTGGGCAAAAGATAAAGCAGGTAACGGCACACGGCGAAAAAACCATCATAGATGTTTCAGATATGCCAAACGGACTTTACCTCATCATGTTAGGCGGAAAATCGGCTTCGGTTACACAACGTTTTATTGTAACACATTGAAGATTAGGATAATAAACTTTTTTGCATTTGCTTTGACATCCTGACTTATTGATTAGGATTCATGTTGTGCGGGCGGCCTCGTGGCCGCCCGTTTTTGTTTATTTTCACTAAATTTACTCTTTTTGTCAATCTAAGCATTTGTTTTCTTATTTTTACCGCTCAAAATCTGACAGCCCATGAAAACCAAGGCACTCATATTTTCAATTTGCTTATTGACGCTCGCATTTTTTGCCTGCAAACGACAAACCAACACCTTCTACCCTTTCACCGAGGAGGAATCGCCCTTGCATTATTCGGCTTTCGACAAGGCCAACGCCCTGATGACCCTGCACCCCGACAGCGCCATGCTCATTCTCATGGGTGTCCACGATTCCGTGAGCCTGCACACGCTCAACCGACCCGATTATTTCGAGTTCCTGCTGCTCACCAACGAAGCCGCCACGCGCGGTCCGGTCGATTCATTCCTTTTTGCGCAAATGCCTCGCATTCAGCATTTTTACGATAGTCTTCACCAAAAATATCCTGCTTCCGATGCGCTTTCGCTCTTTTTGGCGAAATCCTATTACTGCATCGGCAACAACGAAGGCCATAGCGAACGCCCTGTGACGGCTTGCGAAAACTACATTCAAGCCATCAGCCTGGCCGAAGAAGTCGATGAAACGCATTATCCTTTCGTAAATGATTTCATCGCATTGACTTATAACAGATTAGGCATAATTTTCTACGACAACGAATCATGGTCGATTGCCATTGACAATCTGAAAAAAGCCAACCTTTATTTCGACAAAAGAGACATGAAAATCGGTTCGGCATTCAACTATGAAACCATAGGCGAAATATTCTATCAGGCTGGAAATCAAGACAGTGCTTTATATTATTTCCAGATTGCCGACACCGCCATTGCAAAAGTCACCGATGTGGCCACCGATTTCAAAATCAGCCAGACCCTGATTGACAACAAGGCACGCTCCACATTTAGCATCGGCGAAAAGGAAGAAGCCTACAAAATGCTATATAATGCCATCGCCACATCGCCCGATGACATGGAACGCAAGCCCCACTACGGACTGCTTGCCGAGTTGTATTTCATGGATTCTCAGTATGATAGCGCATTGTTTTACTACGAAAAAAGTTTCCCTTTCAACCCTTACGAGCGTACACGTATGCTGAACAACACCATTTCGCTCTGCTACAAAATGGGCGATTTCCAGAAAGCCGCCTACTATGCCACCTTCCTTGGCGAAGAAGTGGAACGTTCAGAAACGAAACTCGCTCTGGTTCAGCAATATGAGAAGCACGTCAAAGACATGGAACTGCAAACACAGCACGACACTTCGTTACGTAACAGCCTGAAAAACTATCTTTTCATGTTCATCGTGTTTGCCCTTATCGTGGTTTTGCTGCTTTTTTTCTACAAACGTCTTAAAAAACTGATGGTCAGCAACAAGACACAGCATCAGCAGTCGTTGAGCGAAAAGGAAAAACAGCTCAAGCACAAGGAGCAGGAACTGGAAATGACCAAGAAAAAGCTCTCGTTCAAGGAAAAGCCAGGCGACTTTGCAGGCCGCAAGGCACTTTTCGATCAGGAAGCCATCGTGTTGAAAATAAACAAATTGATTGAAAAGGCAAATGTCATGGCAAAAACCTTAAGCAGCCGCGATGAAGCCTTGCTGAAAGACAAGGATGTCATGGAACTGGTGAAAGCCGCCAATCAGAACTTCGATGATTTCTCCACCTTGCTGATGAAAGACTTCCCCCGCCTGACCGTCAACGATGTGCGCTACTGCTGCCTGTTCTTCATGGGCGCAAAACAAATGGAAGCTGCCGCCCTGATGGGCATTTCGCAAAGTGGTGCCAACCAAAAGTACCACCGCCTGCAGGAAGTGTTCGGAACCAAAGACC
>JAGHSL010000274.1 GCA_018065885.1 Candidatus Limimorpha equi | reverse complement strand
AAAGGATATGCTTCTCTTACAAGCCATGATGCAGGATTTTGATCCTGAAATTGCCCGTGAATTTGGTGGCGGCGTGGCGGCTGCCGATTTCCTTGGTGTTCCGATTTTCGATGCCATGAGTTTCTGGACAACCATAGTCCGATTTGCCTTTAACTTGTTGGTTTCTTGGATAATAATTCATTTCTTTTATTATAAGAAAGCTAATCGTAAGGATTATTATTTCACGTTTATGATGTTTTCTGTGGTCATTTTCCTGCTCATTACCTTGATGGAGAACATGAAGATGAATATCGCTTTTGCCTTGGGACTGTTTGCCATTTTCGGCATGATTCGTTACAGGACGGAAACAATCAGAATCAGGGAAATGACCTATCTTTTTATTGTCATGGGTTTGTCTATCATCAATGGTCAGGCTTTGACGGCAAGTTATGTCGAATTGCTGGTTGTCAATATTTTGGTGGTTTTGGCTGTCTGGATTCTTGATGGAACGAGCTTGCTTTCGCATACTGCCACCAAGATTATTCTTTACGACAAGATTGAAAATACGAAACGTGGTCGTGAAGAAGAACTCAAGGCCGATTTGATTGAACGCACCGGATTGGATATCAGTAGGGTAGAGGTTGGTCATATTGATTATTTGCGCGATGTCGCATTCGTGAAAGTGTATTATCGTCCCGAAGATGGCGAAGTCAATACGATTGACACGGTGACGAAATTGAAGGATTTTAATGAGTAGAGACGTGATTCATCGCGTCTTAATATGTTGATGCAAAATGGTTTATATGTAATTGCGTGATGAAAAGAATCTTGTTTACGGTCGTATTTGTGCTTCTTTCGTTTTGGTCGTTTTCCCAAAGTGGGCGCACTAAGGACGTTGGTGTCATTGCGTCGGCGGAAGTTTCTGTCGGGGTGTCACGAAATGTCGGTCTTTCGTTGGAAGAAGAACTGCGTTTCCAGAACAACTGCACGCAATTCGACCGTTGGCTCAATTCCTTGGGTGTCGATTACACTTTTCTTCACGGCAGAATGAAACTTGGCTTGACGGGCGATTACATCCGTCGTTTCAATGATGACAAGTATTTTGAAAACCGTTATCGTGCCGGTGTACAACTCACTTATTCTGAGACTTATCATCGTTTCAAGTTCTCATTCCGCACAAAACTGCTTTCCACATTTCGTGATGAAACGACGGGCGATTACCGCGTGAATCCGAAAATGTATTGGCGCAACCGTTTGCAAGTGACCTATCAGATGCCCAACAGCCGCTTCAAATATTCGTTGTCAACCGAATTGCATTGGCTTGTCAACGACCCGAAACATAATATTGTTGATAATCTGAGGACGGTTGCCTCTGTCGATTACTGTTTGACGCGTCGCCAATATCTTTCGGCATTCATCCGCATGGATAATGATTTGCAGGTGAAAGAGCCTGTCGACAGGTTCTATTTTGGCCTGACTTACAAACTGAAATATTAATTTTTCGTCTCCCAACGGAAAAATTTTCCTTTCTTCTTGCGCAATTCGATTTTTATGAAGAATTTTGCCCTTCATTAAATTGCAATTTATGGGAACATTTAGAAAAGGAGAAAAAATTGGCAGGTATGTTGTCAATTCTTTCATAAAAAAAGGTGCTGTCGCCGAATCGTATACCGTTTACGGAACTGACGACATGATGTATTTCCTCAAGATTTATGACCTCGCCTTGATTCCGAAGGCGCAGTTTTTTGAGGGTAAGGAAGTCTACGAAATCGTTCTGTGTCAGGAAATTGACAACGACAATATCATCAAGTTTGTCGATAAGGGCGAAGTGAAAAAAGGCAACAAGACTTTCCGTTATTTAGTGACGAATTTCTATCGTGGTGATTTACTTAGCGATTCGATAAAACGCGATGGCGTTCTTGACACACAGGATGCCGCGCAAATCACTTTGTGTGTGCTGAACGGATTGATGTATTTACATTCCAATGCTCTGATTCATAATGATATAAATCCTACTAACATTATGCTTCAGGAATTGGAGGATGGCATGTTGCTCCCGACCATTATCGATTTGGGACACATTTCATATATGGTTATGGGACGCCCTACGTTCAAGGTCGATGATTTGCTACCGTTCTTCCGCGCTCCTGAAACTTTCAAAGGAATTTACACGCCGAAAACTGATATTTTCTCAGCTGGCGCACTCCTTTATTATATGCTTTTCGCAAAAGCACCTTGGGAAATTGATTTGTCTGATTGCCATGAAGATAAG
>JAGHSL010000078.1 GCA_018065885.1 Candidatus Limimorpha equi | reverse complement strand
TATTTTTATGCGGCAAAAATAATGTTTTTTAATAATGTGGTAATATTTTAATGCAAACTTTCTTATTTTTGCTCATCAAAATTCAATTGAAATGAAAAAGATTAGAGCAGCCGTCGTAGGTTACGGCAATATAGGCCGTTATGCGGTGCAGGCTTTGGAAATGGCACCCGATATTGAGATTGCTGGCATTGTGCGCCGTCAGGGCGATGACGATAAGCCTTTGGAACTGACGCCGTATAAGGTGGTGAAAGATATTCAGGAACTGAATGATGTCGATGTCGCTATTTTGGCCTTGCCGACGCGCAGCTGTCCCGAATATGCCAAACGGATTCTGCCTTTGGGCATCAATACGGTCGATTCTTTCGATATTCATGGTTCTATTCCTGAATACCGTCATGAACTGATGCCTATCAATAAGGAAACGAAAACCGTCAGCGTGATTGCTGCGGGCTGGGATCCTGGTTCGGATTCGGTGGTTCGCACTTTACTTCAAGGTCTTGCCCCTAAAGGATTGACTTATACAAACTTTGGTCCTGGTATGTCGATGGGCCATAGTGTCTGTGTGCGCGACAAAAAAGGCGTGAAAAACGCTTTGTCGGTGACCATTCCTTTAGGCGAAGGCATTCACCGCCGCATGGTTTATGTGGAATTGGAAGAGGGCGTAAACCTCAAACAGGTGGCTGCCGACATTAAAGCCGACCCGTATTTTGCCAACGACGAGACTCATGTTTTTGCCGTCGACAGCGTCGATGATGTGCGCGATATGGGGCATGGCGTCAACATGGTGCGCAAAGGCGTTTCGGGCATGACCCAAAACCAGCGTTTCGATTTTAACATGAGCATCAACAATCCCGCCTTGACGGGCCAAGTGCTTGTGAACGTGGCGCGTGCCACCATGCGTTTGCAGCCCGGTTGCTACACGATGATTGAAATCCCAGTAGTAGATATGCTGCCTGGCGACAAGGAAGATTGGATTGGAAAATTAGTGTAATATGATTGTGCTAAACAACTATCATTCAGCGCGAAGCGTCATTCCCGCGAAGGCGGGAATCTCCTGTTCTGTACGACACAATGGAATGGGAATCATTTTCTTGCTTTTTGTAACAATCGTTTTTTCTTCTTGTTCCAAACCTGACAAAGTCTCCGACTTAATTTCCCAGATGACCCTCGACGAGAAATGCGGTCAGCTGTCATGTCCGATTGGTTTCAATTTTTATGAAAAGGAAGGCGATTCGCTTTGGCTTAGTGAGAGTTTCAAAGGTATGATGGACACGTTGCCGTTGGGTTCGTGTTATGGCGTTTTGCGTGCCGACCCTTGGTCGCAAAAGACGGTGGAAACGGGTTTGAGACCTGCACAAGCGACCATCATGCTGAACGAAATGCAGCGTTATGCCATTGAAAATACGCGCTTGGGCATTCCGTTGCTGTTTTGTGAGGAAGCACCGCATGGCCACATGGCCATCGGCACAACGGTTTTCCCGACAGGCATTGCACAGGCAAGCACTTGGAATCCAAAACTGCTCGAAAAAATGGGTGAGGTTATGGGCAAGGAAATCCGATTGCAAGGCGCACAAGTGGGTTATGGTCCAGTCTTGGACATTGCCCGTGACCCACGTTGGTCGCGGGTGGAGGAAACCATGGGTGAAGATCCATATCTTACTGGTACTCTTGGTGCTGCCGTTGTAAAAGGAATGCAGAAAAACGTGGTTTCCACTTTGAAACACCTCGCAGCGTATGGCATGTCGCAAGGCGGACATAATGGAGCCGCCGCTGAAGTGGGGAAAAACCGCTTGATGAACGATTATCTGCCCGCTTACGAAATGGCAATAAAACAAGGCGGTGCCCAATCAGTGATGACATCCTACAATGCCATCGACGGCGTGCCATGTACGTCAAATGCTTGGCTTTTGCAAGAGGTTTTGCGTAAATCATGGAGTTTCGATGGTGTCGTTTTCTCCGATTTGTTTTCCATAAATGCCTTATTTGCAACCCATCATGTGGCGGCTGATCCTGCCGAAGCTGCGGCTTTGGCTTTGAAAGCGGGCGTCGATATTGATCTTAGCGGCTATAGTTACGGCGGTTTCCTGAAAGAGGCCTTGCAGCGTGGATTGATTACCGAAGATGACATCGACCGTGCCGTGCGTCATGTATTGCAGCTGAAATATGATTTGGGTTTGTTCGACAATCCGTTTGTGGATGAGAAACTTGCGGAAAAAGAAGTCGGTTCTGCCGAAAACATTAGCCTTGCAAAACAAGTCGCTTTGGAATCGGCAATTCTGCTCAAAAACGATGGCATTTTGCCTTTTGGTGAAACGGTTAAAAAAGTCGCCGTGATTGGCCCGAATGCGGATAACATGTACAATCAGTTGGGCGATTACACATCACCGCAAGAGCCTGAAAGAATCGTTACGATGCGGGAAGGAATCTGTGAAAAGGGCAGGGCAGAGGTGGTTTATGCCAAAGGCTGTTCGATACGCAATGAGTCTGATGCCGATATTGAATCGGCGGTGAAAGCCGCACAATCGGCTGATGCCGTGGTTTTGGTTGTCGGTGGTTCATCGGCACGTGACTCCAATTCGAGTTTTACGCAAGCCACACCGACGCTTTCCGATATGGAATGTGGCGAAGGCTACGACCGCTGCACTTTGGATTTGTTAGGCAAGCAAAACGAGTTGATGGAAGCCGTTTATTCCCTTGGAAAACCAGTCGTTACGGTTTATATTGAAGGTCGTCCGATGCTGAAAAACATTGCCGCTGAAAAATCCAATGCCTTGTTGACACTTTGGTATCCGGGCATGGAAGGCGGTTCGGCTTTGGCCGACATCCTTTGGGGTGATTACAATCCCGCAGGGCGTTTGCCGATTTCCATTCCTCGTAATGTGGGACAAATTCCGGTTTATTATTCCCAGCCCAATTGTTCCGATTATGTTGAAAGTTCCTCAAAACCGTTGTATGCTTTCGGCTATGGCCTGAGTTTCACGCAGTTCGAATACAGCGATTTGCAAATAGAGCAACATCCGAACAATGCTGATGCTCTGTTTGTCATTTCGTGTTCGGTGAAAAATGTAGGAGACTACGATGGCGATGAAGTGGTTCAGCTTTATGTCCGTGATGAAGAGGCTTCCCTTACGCCGCCTTCAAAACTGCTGAAAGGCTTCCGAAGGGTGCATATTAATAAAGGTGAAACGGCTTCTGTGTCTTTCACGCTTTCCAAAAGTGATTTGTCCGTTTTTTCCACCGAAAATGGCTGGCATTTCGAGCCTGGCAAATTTACCTTTATGGTGGGGGCTTCGTCAGACGATGTGAGATTGGAGTGTTCCGCTAAAATTTGATGTTTTCCATTACAACAATGCTTCCCGAAAAAAACGTATCTTTGCACGTTTTTTCAAAAGGGTTATGGTAGAGAAACTTTTCAATAAGAATTACATTTGCCTTTGCATTGCTAACTTTCTGTTTTTCTTTTCGTTCTACTTATTGCTGCCAGTATTGCCATTCTTTATCCAGCAGAATTTTCAGGCGAGCAATTCGGTGGTCGGGGCGGTCATTTCGTGCTACACTTTGGCCACCTTGTGTGTGCGTCCGTTCTCGGGCTACATGATGGATGCTTTCAAACGCAAACCGCTTTATCTGCTTGCCTTGTCGGTGTTTACAGCCGTTTTTTGCGGCTATCTTTTTGCGTCAACCATCACTATTCTTATCATTGTGCGCATTCTGCACGGTTTGTCATTCGGCTTGACTTCAGTAGGCGGCAACACTTTGGTAATTGATGTCGTGCCTTCGGCAAGAAGGGGAGAAGGTATTGGATATTTTGGCGTGGCCAATAACATCGCGATGGCGGTTGGGCCGATGACGGGATTGTTTGTCTATGAGAAATATAGCTTCAATGTTATTTTCATCGGTTGCATGGTGTGTAGTCTTTTGGCAGCCTTGTTTGCTTCGCGTATTGAGACGAAATTCCGTCCTCCGTTGAAGCGTCCGCCTTTGTCGTTTGACCGTTTCATTCTGATAAAAGGTTTGCTGGCTGGCGTTTCGTTTATGCTGTTGGCTTTTGCTTACGGTCAGATTTCCAA
>JAGHSL010000438.1 GCA_018065885.1 Candidatus Limimorpha equi | reverse complement strand
ATCGAAAACGACAAATGCGTCGAAGCACAAGCCATTTGTCACAAAATGCTGCCCATGTTCAAGCAATTGCAAAGAGACACCGTTTTCCTGTCGAAAATGAACCAAATGCGTGGCGTGCAAGACTCTTATCCCGAATGGAAAGATGAAGCCGCACAATTCATGGCGCAAGCCGACGAACTGCTTGATTTGCTGGCGGATAAATATGGAATTGGGTGATGAAACATCCATTATTGGATTTCTTTTTTGAAAGAATTTTGACCTATTTTTCATAAAACATCAGCCAGAGTTTTATATATCCAAAATATTCGTATTTTTGCATCGTAAAAATCAACGATAAAAACATACAACATATTTGATTTACAATATTTTAAATTAAAAATCCATCAGATTGAAAATTAAAAATCCGTCAGATTGAAATTAAAGAATATGTCAGATTGAGACAATGCAAAGGAGGTAAAAATGGACAAGTCGAACTACAAGCCGAGAATCATCGATGACGAAGTTGAAGAACATCTTTCAGCCTTTGGTGCCGTTTGCATTGAAGGTCCGAAATGGTGCGGCAAGACTTGGACTTCGGCCTTTCACTGCAATAGCGAAATATATTTAGGCGATCCGAAAGGCAACTTCCAAAACCGCAGAATGGCCGTCATGGATCCTGCGCTTATCCTTGAAGGCACCTCGCCCCGCCTGATTGACGAATGGCAGGAAGTACCGTCGTTGTGGGATGCCGTGCGTTACAAAGTCGATGAACGCGGCGAAAAAGGCATATTCATTCTCACAGGCTCGGCGACACCCAACCACAAAGGCATTTTGCACAGCGGTGCCGGACGAATTGCCCGATTAAGGATGCGTCCCATGTCGCTTTACGAATCAGGCGACTCTGATGGGAAAATCTCTTTGAAAGAACTTTGCAAAGGTCAAATCAAAGCCGCATTTATTGGTGAAGTTGAATTGCAAAGACTCATCAAACTCATTGTACGCGGCGGTTGGCCAGCCAACATCGGACTCAGTATGCAGCGTGCTGCCATGTTGCCAAAACAATACATCGAAGCCATCGTCAGCGATGATGTGTACCGCATGGACGGCATCAAGCGCGACACCTCGAAAATGCTTCTGCTGCTGCGTTCCTTGGCGAGAAACGAAAGCACTACCGCCAGCAACAAAACGCTCAAAAACGACATCAAAGCCATTGATGACGAGGACATTGACATCAATGTCGTCGCCACCTATCTTGACATTTTCAGCAGATTGTTTCTCATTGACAATCAGCCGCCATTTTCTACCAAAGTACGCTCTTCGGTACGTATCAAGCAATCCGAGAAACGGCATCTTGCCGACCCGTCATTGGCTTGCGCCCTTTTGAACATAACTCCCAAAATGCTGCTCAACGACCTCAACACTTTGGGATTCCTTTTCGAAGCCTTATGCGAACGCGACTTAAAGATTTACGCGGAAAGTTTCGGTGCAAAACTCTATCACTACCAAGGCTATCAAGGCAACGAAATCGATGCCGTGATTGAACTTGCCGATGGCCGTTGGGGTGGTGTCGAAATCAAGTTGGGCGCAAATCAAATCGACGAAGCCGCCAAGAACCTATTGAAAATAAAATCCAGCATAGAAGCCGAACCCGACGGCATTGCGCCGTCGTTTCTGGCTGTCGTTTGTGGTTTAAGCAGCGCGGCCTACCAACGTCCTGACGGTGTTTTTGTCATTCCCATCACTTCTTTGAAAAATTAAACTTCAAACATATCATGCTCAAAAACATTCTCATAGTAGGTCTTGGCGGTGCAGCGGGCAGCATACTGCGCTATTTGGCCACCCTTGCTGGCAACGCCTTGCATTGTTCTTCTTGGACAGCCACATTATGCGTCAA
>JAGHSL010000415.1 GCA_018065885.1 Candidatus Limimorpha equi | reverse complement strand
TTTCTTCCAAAGCCACAGTCTGTTGTGCGAGTGCTTCTCTTTGTTCGACTAATGTTTGGCGTTGACCATTCTGGATAAGAGTCAGGGAATCCATGCGGTTGGTTACGGAATCCAATTGTTTGGAAAGTAGTGAGTTGTTGTTTCTCAGTGCGTTGATGTTTTCGTCTTGTTTGCTGAAAGCCAATGCGACACCGAAAATGATGAGTGCTATTAGTAGGAGAATTGAGATGAAGATGCCTTTCCTGTCAAGCAGTTTCCGTTTGATTTCCTTTGCCGACTGAAAGCGTTTTTCGGGATTGGGATTGAGACATTTCTTCGCGATTTTTCTGAGCCGGACTGTCGGATTGGGCAGATTGTTAATAATGGCTCCCAAAGCGTAAATGTCCGAACGGTTGTCGATTTTGTCGGTCGATTGCTGTTCGGGAGAAGCGAAACCGGTGGTGCCGGCGGGTTCTTTCAGGATGTCGTAGCTGCTTGTGTCGGCCAAGCCGAAATCAAGGAGTTTCGCATGGTTGCCGTCGCACGTGATGAGGATATTGTTGGGCTTGAGGTCGCGGTGGACAATCTGATGGGCGTGAATGTATTCCAAGGCATCGCAAATCTCGCACAGCAAAGTCTTGGTTTGTTGCTTGTTAGGATGAATTTTGGCGAGAAATTCGTCAAGGGTCAGACCGTCAATGAATTCCTGAATGATGCAAGTCCCTAAATCGGGAATTTCTTCAAGCGAAATGGTCTGAACGATGTTGGGATGCGAAAGCTGAATGGCAATTTCAAACTCTTTTTCCAAGAGGTTTTGGTAGCGGACATTGTCTTTCTCCTTGTCGGTGATGCGTTTCAACGTGTGCCATTTGCCGAAACGCTTGGCCTTATAGATTTCGCTATAGCCGTTTCTTGATGGGTGAATTAGTTGAATTTCAGTGAAATGATTGGCAACGTTGATATCGTTTTCTTCGATGAATCCTGAGTTGAGTTCCGTGTCGAACATGGTTTTTACATTTGCCGCAAAAGTATTGCTTTTTAATAAATTGGATTTGGCTTTGCCGAAGAAATCTTTCAAAAATCATTTTATAAAATCTTTCAAAAATCCGTATTTGCTTTCTTCTGGTTATCCTATTTGGTTTGCAGACAATGTTTTCTGATTGATTTTTATTTCGATTTTTGAATGATTTAGCTACGCTGAATGCAAGGCATTTCTTGCCGTAAGGCAATCCCTAAAAACAGAATCTCATATTTAAAGAAGAGACATTATTTTTTCATCAAACTCAAGGCGGTCAATCCTGTTTTGAAACCTGCAACGTATGATTTTGGTGCGGCATTTGGTAGCCTGACTTGTTTCAGGTCGCACAGCATCAGCGGATTGTTGAGCAGGAATTGTGTGGCGGTGAACTGGTCGCCGACTTCGAGCTTGCATTTTTCGGCTTGCGTGACGAGAAAACGATTCTCGCCCAAATATTCCGCTACGCAAATCCGGTCGGGTTTCCACTCGAAACGGATGCTGTCGCCAGGCTGCAAGTCGCTGGTGCTGATGCTTTTGTCGGCAAGGAATTTCGATTCGCTTGCGCCCTCGCAGAAGGTCTTCCAGCCTGAATAGTCGAGGAATCGTGCCATGACCGAAAGGGAAGAGGTTCGCGGTGCGCCTGCTGGCGTGATATAGCCGAAAAAGCGTTTCAAGGTGGTCTCGCTGATTTGCTCTTTCGATTCGCTGTTGATTGCGTTTGCAAGGTAGATGAAGTCAATCGGTGATTCCATTGTGCGACCGATTTTTGCGATAAGCTCGCGCTTTAGCCTCTCGTAATATTCGTAATTCTCGTTGTCTGCCATATCATTTGCTTGAAAAACACCACAAAAGTATGAAAAATTGCCCGATTGCAAGCGGTTTGTGCCGTTTGGTACGATATGGAATGAAATGGCACGAAATGAATGATTTTCGGAATCGTTTACCGATTGTCAGCGGATAAGTCATTTTTTTTACCAGTTATCCGCTGCTTATCTGCATATTCTGTGAGATTATCAGCGGATAAGTCGATTTTTTTTAGGCACTTATCCGCTGAAAATCGTGTATTATCTGAACAAATCGTCCAAAATCACCACGGATTGTATGCTGCCCCAATAGATGTTGTGTTTTAGGCCAACCGTGGTGATTAGTGTGTTGTGTATTGATTTTCTTGTTTTTGTAACAGCTTGGAAGACTGTTCTGCGCCTACGCAAATTAGCTTCTTCTTCCTTGCTGATGGCATATTCGTTGTCGGAAAATTTCATTTCGCACAAGTTGATGACATTGTCTTTCCGGTCGATGAGCAAGTCGATTTGTGCG
>JAGHSL010000045.1 GCA_018065885.1 Candidatus Limimorpha equi | reverse complement strand
TCAGCAACAATTAAACTTTTAAACAATAAACAACTAAACATTTTCACTACCTTTGCGGCAAAATTAAAATCATGTTAGACCTTTTCATTCAAATACGAATTATCGACATCATCGACATCACTTTGGTTGCCGCCCTGCTTTACGGCTTGTATTCATTGGTAAAAGGCACAACGGCAACGAGCATTTTCCTTGGCGTTGTATCCATCTGGCTGATATGGCAAGTGGTGAAAGCCTTACAGATGGAACTGTTAAGCAGCATATTAGGTGCATTCGCCAGCGTCGGTTTCATTGCACTTATCATCATTTTCCAACCCGAACTACGACGGTTTTTGTTCACCATCGGCACACAGGCACGGAAAAGCAAACTCACAAGAAAATTCCATTTGTTCAAAGTCAACAGTAATATCATCCTCAATGTCGATGCCATCACGCAAGCCTGCCAAAACATGTCTGACATCAAGCAAGGAGCTTTGATTATCATCACCAAACAAAACAAACTCGACGACATTGCCATGACAGGAGTCGAAATCAACGCCGACATCAGCAATGCGCTGATTGAGAATATTTTCTTCAAGAACAGCCCGCTTCACGACGGCGCCATGATTATCAGCAACAACCGCATCCGCTCGGCACGCTGCATCCTGCCCGTCACAAACAAGACGGACATTCCCGGCCACTATGGACTCCGTCACCGTGCCGCCATTGGCATCACCGAAGACAACGATTGTTTCGTCTTGGTCGTTTCGGAAGAAACCGGCACCATAAGCATGGTGAAAAACACAGTCATCCGTTCACTCAAACGCGAGGAAGTGAAATCGGCAATCGAAAAGGAACTGGAATGAACATTTGAAGTTTAAACCTTCATTCGGCAAAATTCAACAAAAAAAGGAGCGCAATTGTCTTGCACTCCCTTAATAATATCAACTAAGAACTATCTTCTATCTAACGATTCTTGTGCCACAAGATGGGTCGCCCAAACGTGTAGCCTCGGTAATGATGGCTTCGTGCCCCGTTGCTTCAACAAAGAGAATGGCAGCACGCACTTTCGGTGCCATGCTTCCTTCAGTGAATTGACCTTCAGCAAGATACTGTTTGGCTTGAGCCACGGTAATAGTGTCCAAGGCCTGTTCGTTTTCCTTGCGGAAATTGATGTAAACCTTCGGGACATCAGTCAGGATATAAAACTCATCAGCATGAATGTCGATGGCAGTCATGGCCGAAGCCAAATCCTTGTCAATGACAGCCTCGACACCACACAGACAACCGTTTTTCTCAACAACAGGAATACCACCGCCACCAACTGTTACGACAATATTGCCTTCAATGGCCAGACGCTGCACAATGTCAACATTCTGAATTGCAATCGGTTTCGGTGAAGCCACTACCTTACGCCAGCCTCTTCCCTTTGGGTCTTCCTTGTAAACAGCACCTGTTTCAGCTGCATATCGTTCGGCATCTTCCTTCGAATAATACGGGCCGACCGGTTTGGTAGGATTCTGAAACATCGGGTCGTTCTTGTCAACTTCAACTTGAGTCACTAAAGTCACCACGTTTCTCTTGATGTTTTCTTTGGCGAACACCTTGTTCAAACCCATTTCAATCATAAAGCCAATCAAGCCTTGCGTTTCGGCAACGCAGAAATCGACAGGCATTCCAGGAACATCAAAATTCTGACTTCCAGCCTCTTGCTGCAACATCACATTACCGACCTGTGGTCCATTGCCATGACCAATAACAATGTTATAATCACCTTTCAGGAATGGCAGCAGCGACTGACATGTTTCCGTCACATTCTGCATCTGTTCCTTGTAAGTCCCTTTTTGACCGCCTCTCAAAAGCGCGTTTCCGCCAAAAGCGATAACAGCCAATTTCTTCATAAATGTCTAATTTATAATATTTTAATTTAATTTTACCTCAAAAAAGAAATGCAAAGATACGGATTTTTTTAATTAAACTGAAAATATTTCCCCTCAAAATATACAAGAAAAAAAGAATATATCTACTTTTGCAGTCTAAAACTCATGAACATGTTAGCTGACACCTACTCACAGGAGGAAAAAGAGGAAATCGAGCGACGACATCAGGTTTTGCTTGACGCATGGAAGACCCGTAAAGAGGCCCAAGATGTCGAAATGGTTGAGAAGGCATTTTATTTTGCCGCCGAAGCTCACAAGAATCAGCGCCGCAGATCTGGCGAACCCTATATCTACCACCCTATCGCCGTGGCAACCATTGCCGCACAAGACATCGGTTTGGGCCGCACATCTATTATATGTGCGTTGCTTCACGATGTGGTGGAAGACACCGAATACACTACTGATGACATTAATGGAATGTTCGGCGAAAAAGTGGCGCGAGTTGTCGACGGGCTTACCAAACTCGACAAGAGTGACGACATGGAAAGTGTTCAAGCAGAGAACTTTAAGCATACCATCAGTTCGCTTTCCTACGACATACGAGTAGTGCTCATCAAGCTGGCCGACCGGCTGCACAACATGCGCACACTCGACTCGATGCCGCCACATAAACAGTTGAAGATTGCTTCCGAAACAGTTTATCTTTATGCGCCTCTCGCCTACCGTTTAGGCCTTCACTCCATCAAGATCGAATTGGAAGACCTTGCTCTGAAATACACCGACCCGACGCTCTACAACAGCATCAGCAAACGTATGGATGAAGTGCGCTCACAACGCACCAAGGAACTGAAAGCATTTGCCGTCCCGATTGAAGAGACTTTGAAGCAATTCGGCATCAAGGCGAGAATCAAAATCATTGAGCGCAGCATCAATTCGGTTTGCCAGCGCATCCGCAAAAAGGAGCTGCCTTTCGAAGACCTTTACGGCACTTTCCTTGTGCGCATCATCGCCGACTGTCCCTTGGAAATGGAAAAAATGGAATGTTGGCGAATTTATGCCGTCCTGACCAGCATCTACAGGCCAAACACCGCCATGCTCAAGGACTATATTTCCATCCCGAAAATCAACGGCTACGAATCGCTCCATTCCGTTGTGATGGGACAAAACGGCACTTGGGTCGATGTGCAGATACGCAGCAAACGCATGGAAGAACTGGCCGAAAAGGGTTTTGCCGCCTATTGGAAATACAAGACCGACAAGCAGACGGAAAGCGGTTTCGACGAATGGCTTAAAAAGGCGCAAGACCTCATCGGCAACAGCGGCAGCAATGCCATTGAGTTTGTCGACAACTTCAAGCTCGACCTTTTCGCCAAGGAAATTTTCGTCTTCACGCCGCAAGGCAAAATGATTTCGATGCCACGCGGCGCCACCGTGCTCGATTTCGCCTACTACATTCACTCCGAAATCGGCGACCATTGCATTGCCGCAAACGTCAACAACAAACTTTCGCAACTCAACCAAGCCCTACGCACCGGCGACCAAGTTGAAATCATCACCTCGGAGGCACAGCATCCACAGGAAAAATGGTTCGAGTATGTGGTTACGGCCTTTGCCAAATCGAAACTGAAAAACGGCATCAAGGAATACCGCAAGATTTTCCGCGACGAAGGCGAAGCCACCTTCAACGAAATCATGAAGAAAATCGGCGAAGAGCCTTCAAAGGCCAACCGCAGCAAAATCATGGAAGCCGCAGGCATCACCAGTTCTGTCGACTTCACCTATTTTATCGCCACTGGAAAAATCAACGAGCAGAGCATCCTGAGCGTGCTGAGACCACAATCGTCCAACAATAGTTTCCTCAGTGCCATCACATTCGGCATGTGGGGAAATTCCAGCAAGCCGAAAGATGAAAAGCCGACGCTGAAATCGTCAGGCGAATTCGATTTCCAAGTTGCCACCTGCTGCAACCCTATTCCTGGCGACGACGTCATAGCCTTCAACTTTCCAGGCGAGCCACTTCACATCCATCGCAGCAGCTGTCCGAAAGCCATTGAAATGTCGTCGCGTTACGGGGGCAACATCGTGAAAGCCAAATGGCAGCCAATGAGCGAAATCGCTTTCTTAGCCGCATTGAAATTCACCGCTTTAGACCAAGTCGGATTGCTCAACAAAATGACGGATCTGTTCTCAAACGAGATGAAACTCAACCTGCATTCGCTGCAAATGGAATCGAAACAGGAATTGGTGGAAGCCACGATTTCCATCTACGTCCATAACACTAAGGAACTCAACGCACTCATCGAGCGACTCAACAAAATAAAGGGCATTCAGAAAGTGATTCGCATTAATAACGATTAAAACACTTATGGCTATTGGCCAGCAAACAATAGTAATTTTTGCGTATAAAATATTGTTGTCAGGATAAAACAAGACAAATGATTTTTTTCTTATTTTTGCCGAAACATCATTGAGGAAATGAAAGAATCGACAGATAATACTTTATTGACGGTCAGGAAACTATTCACCGACTATTTGCAGGAAAAACAGCTTCGGAAAACACCAGAACGTTTTGCAATACTGAAAGAAATCTATTCCATAAAAGGCCATTTTGGGATAGAAATGCTTTACAACCGGATGAAAGACAATAAGTACCGCGTAAGCCGTGCCACCTTATACAACACTATCGACCTGCTGCTCGATTGCGGTCTTGTCATCAAGCATCAGTTCGGGCACAATTGCTCTCAGTATGAAAAATCCTACAAATTCCGCCAGCATGACCATTTCGTCGATTTGGAAACAGAAGAAGTCCTCGAATTTTGCGATCCACGTCTATTGGAAATTCAAAAGGCAATTGAAGAACAATTAGGGGTGGAAATCACACAACATTCGTTGATTTTTTACGGACGCAAGAAAAAGTAGTTAGGAGTTAGAAGTGAGGAATTAGGAGTTAGAAGGAAAGAGGAAGGGGAAAAATTGGTCACACATACGCTCTGAAAGGGCAATTTAATATAGCGAAGGGTAAAGTGAGCTTTCGAACAACACCTTTCGCAATAGAAAAAGGAAAATAATGGGACACGCATACGCCCTGAAAGGGCAATTTAATATAGCGAAGGGCAAAGTGAGCTTGCGAACGGCACCTTTCGCAATAATAAAAAACGACAACACAAAACACAAGATATGAGTAAAATAGACATACTCCTCGGTTTACAATGGGGAGACGAAGGAAAAGGCAAGGTTGTTGATGCCTTGACACCTAAGTATGATATTGTAGCACGTTTCCAAGGTGGGCCAAATGCGGGTCACACCATCAAGTTTGAAGGCAAGAAATTCGTCTTGCACAACATCCCGTCGGGCGTGCTGACTCCAGGTTGCATCAACGTCATTGGAAATGGTGTAATCATAGAACCGCATATTTTAAAAGGTGAAATAGAAGGTTTACATGAAGCCGGATTTGACTTGAAAGACACGTTGAAGATTTCCAACCGTGCTCACCTGATTCTGCCCACACACCGTGCATTGGATGCCGCCAACGAAAAGGCATTGGGCAAGATGAAAATCGGTTCCACATTGAAAGGCATCGGCCCGACCTACACCGACAAGACGGCCAGAAAAGGTTTGCGCATCGGCGACATCAGCTCATCGGAATTCAAGAACCGTTATGAAAAACTGAAAGCAACTCATCTACAGCAGATTGCATCATTGCAGTTCGACATGAACGGCTTCCAATTGGATGGCGTCAGTTTTGACGAATATGAAAAACTGTGGTTCGAAGGCATTGAATACCTGAAGCAATACGAGTTCATCGACAGCGAATACTACCTCAACGAAGCCCTCGACAACGATAAGAAAATCTTGGCTGAAGGCGCACAAGGCTCCATGCTTGATGTTGATTTCGGCAGCTACCCGTTTGTGACCTCTTCGAGTGTCATTGCCGCTGGCGTCTGTTCTGGTTTAGGCATTGCGCCGAACCGCATCGGCAAGGTGTTCGGCATTTTCAAGGCCTACTGCACGCGCGTCGGCACAGGCCCCTTCCCTACCGAACTTTTCGACGCCACGGGCGACTTGCTCCGTCGAAACGGCAGTGAATTCGGTGCAACGACAGGCCGTCCGCGTCGTTGCGGCTGGCTCGACCTTCCCGCGCTTAAATATGCCGTCATGCTCAGCGGTGTCACCGACCTCATGATGATGAAATCCGATGTAATGGATGATTTCGAGACCATCAAAGTAGCCACTGCATACCGCTATAACGGCAAGGAAACCAAACAATTACCAATTGCCGCATGTACCGAAACCATGGAACCAGTCTATAC
>JAGHSL010000046.1 GCA_018065885.1 Candidatus Limimorpha equi | reverse complement strand
TGTCGATGACACGCAGTGAAAAATTGGCTTACGATGAACACATTAATGCTGTAATGATTCAAAATGATGTGATAAGCACGGCTATGAAAGAAGGTCGGGCAGAAGGTAGAGCGGAAGGAAGAGCAGAAGGAAGAGCAGAGGGCAGAGCGGAAGGCAGAGCCGAAGGAAAAGCAGAAGGCTTGGTCGAAGGCGAGGCAAAGGGCCGTCAAGAACAACACCTCGAAGACATGGTCAAAATGGCTCGTCTGATGAAATCAAATGGTATGGCTGTTGGTATGATTATGCAATACACTGGTCTTACTGCTGATGAAATTGATGATTTATAGAGTGTTATCATAGGTTTTTTAAATATTCGGAATGTCCACAGGGCATTCTTTAAGTCTATTGGCTTTCAAAATTTTAAACTATGAACAAAAAGGAAGCATATAAGGAAAAGAACGAACAGTTTTTGGCTGATTTGCGGAAAGAAGAAGGTATCAATGAACTGGCTAACGGCGTGTTATACAAAGTGTTGGAGTCGGGCGATGCGCGTAGCAGAATCAAGGTGAAATACGAGAGCATTGTCACTTGCCGTTACAAAGGCTCGCTGATAGATGGTCATGTGTTTGACGATGCCTTTGAGCGCGATTATCCGGAGACTTTCCGCGTTTATGAACTCATCAATGGTTTTCAGATTGCCTTGATGAACATGCACATTGGCGACCGCTGGATAGTCTATATCCCTGCCGAACAAGGCTATGGCAGCCGCAATGCCGATGACATTCCAGGCAACTCGACCCTGATTTTTGAAATCAAGCTGATTGCCGTTGCGGGGTGAAAACGCTATTTGTCGCAAATTACTCGTTATTTTTCCAAATCTCTGATGTGTGCGATGAGAACATATTAGTGATAAATTTGCGGCAATTTGCGGTTAGAAAAAATCATGTTCCGCCAAGGCGGGAGAGAGTAAATGCGGAGTAAATTTGTCGAGTAAATTATGAGTAAATTCCTTTTTTTTGCGTCAGCCAATCCGTGTAAATTTATGCGTTTGCGCATTCAAAATCCGCGTCATCAGCGAAATCTGCGGTTCGAATAAATCCAATCCGTTCAATCTGTAGTTATCTAAAAATCAGTGAAATCTGCGTTTTAAAAAATGAATTTCAAGTTAGTTTCCGATTTCAAGCCGACTGGCGACCAGCCTGAAGCCATCCGTCAATTGGTGGAAGGACTGAACCGTGGCGACCGTGCCCAGACTTTGCTCGGCGTTACAGGCTCAGGCAAGACTTTCACCATTGCCAACGTTTTGGCTGAATTGAACCGTCCGGCATTGATTCTCAGCCACAATAAGACGCTGGCGGCGCAGTTGTATGGCGAATTCAAGCAGTTTTTCCCCGAAAATGCGGTTCAGTATTTCGTTTCGTATTACGATTATTATCAGCCAGAGGCTTTTATTCCCGCCACAAATACCTACATTGAGAAGGATTTGGCCATCAATATGGAAATCGATAAGATGCGTCTCGCTACCACGACGGCATTGCTTTCGGGTAGAAGGGATATTATCGTAGTTTCCTCTGTGTCATGTCTTTATGGTATTGGCAATCCTGATGATTTCGGAAAAAACATCATCTATCTTGAGCAAGGTGTCAAGAAAACCCGCGATGAGGTTTCGAAGGCTTTGGTGAATGCGCTCTATAGCCGCGATGAAATCAATTTCGTGCAGGGGCGTTTTCGTGTGAAAGGGGAGACCTTGGACGTGTTTCCGGCCTACGCCGATTATGGCTATCGCATTGTGTTTTGGGACGATGAAATCGATTCGTTGGAGAGTTTTGATCCTATTACGGGCCGACGCATTGAGTCGTTTTCACAGATTACGATTTTCCCGGCAAACATTTTCGTCACCTCTCAGGAAAAAATGCAGAAGGCCATGCGTGAGATTCAGGATGATATGTTTAAGCAGACCGAATATTTCCGCGAAATCGGAAAAGGTTTGGAAGCGAAACGCCTTGAAGACCGCGTGAATTACGATTTGGAGATGATGCGCGAATTGGGCTATTGCTCTGGCATTGAGAACTATTCGCGTTATTTCGATGGCCGCAGTCCGGGCACGAGACCTTTCTGCCTGTTGGATTTCTTCCCCGAAGATTATATCACCGTCATCGACGAAAGTCATGTCACGGTGCCTCAAATCCGTGGTATGCACGGTGGCGATCGCTCGCGCAAGCAGACTTTGGTGGAATATGGTTTCCGCTTGCCTGCCGCTTTGGACAACCGCCCATTGCAATTTGATGAATATCAGGCCTTGACTGGACAGACGATTTATGTCAGTGCTACGCCTGCCGATTTTGAATTGCAGCAAAGCGAAGGCGTTTATGTGGAGCAGCTGATTCGTCCGACGGGCTTGCTTGACCCTGTCATTGAGGTGAGACCGAGCCTGAATCAGGTGGATGATTTGATTGACGAAATCCATAAGGTGAAGGAGAAGAATCAGCGCGTTTTGGTCACGACTTTGACGAAACGCATGGCTGAGGAACTGAACACTTATCTCAACAATCTGAAAATCAAAACGCGATACATCCATTCCGATGTCGATACCATGGAACGTGTGGAGATTTTGCAAGGCTTGCGCATGGGCGATTTCGATGTGTTGGTGGGTGTCAACCTTTTGCGCGAAGGCTTGGATTTGCCGGAAGTGAGTCTGGTTGCCATTCTCGATGCCGATAAGGAGGGTTTCCTCCGTTCGGAACGCTCATTGACGCAGACGGCAGGCCGTGCAGCACGTAATGCGGAAAGTAAGGTCATCATGTATGCTGACACCATCACCGAATCAATGCAGAAAACCATTGACGAGACGGCGCGTCGCCGATCAAAGCAAATCGCTTACAATGAGGCGCATGGCATCGTCCCGAAGACCATAATCAAGGCCATTGACAATTCTTTGGGCACTTTGAAAGGCGGTTCGGTTTCGGCTGGAACATACGTCCAGAAAGAAAGCGGCACTTCGGCAGCCGAAGCGCAAGTCTACAAATCGGAAAAAGAATTGCAGCGTGCCTTGCAGGAAGCCAAGAAAAACATGGAGAAAGCTGTCAAGGAGATGGATTTCCTCAATGCCGCCAAGTGGCGTGACGAGATGCTGGCTTTGCAGGAAAGATTGGGGAAAAAATGAATGGGTAGCTTTTTCCTGTTTTTTTTAATGGCAATCTTGTTTTTTTGCATTTTTGCAAATGCTAATCATTTAAAATTATAATTATCATGAAAGAAATGCTGGAAAAAATGAAAAATGTCTGTGTCGTTTTGTCAGTTATTATTGTCTTTGGAATTAGCTTTTCGGCGTGTCATAAGACCGATAAGCCAATCGTTCTTGATACGGAAGTCATTGGTTTTGATGACTTTGGAAATGCTCTGCTGAAACTTACACCAAAAGAAATGGCGGATGCTGGTTTTGAATTGGGTGATGTCTTACAGATGGCGAGTAGCGATACGGTGTTTAGCCTTCCGTATTATGATGGTTATTATTGTGGTTTTGGAGGTATTCAGGTCATCAGCTACAATGTTTATCCGAATGTCATGATTGCGTCATCTTTCTCCCCTATACCTGATAATCTTGGAATTGTTGCGGGAGCAAAACTCTCTTTCAGCATGTTTGAAAAGGGTGGTGCTATTGATATTCAGCAGGCTATGGGTGTAAGTTATTCAAATGACATTGCTGATTATCAGAATGACGCTGTTCGGTTTGCGAATGCAAGGGAAGTAAAATTCGGTAGGATTGCTGAAGGCCGCCTTTTCCGAACGGCATCTCCGTTTGATGATTTAAACAACAGGGCTTTTTACGTGTCGTCATTTCTTCAGGAAAAAGGTGTCGGCTGTGTGCTGGACTTGGCCGATGATGAGGAGCGTCTTCAATCTTTGGTTGACAGTATGCCGGAATACTCGCGCTGGCTTTATGAATCGGGTTGCGTGGTGCCTTGCAAGATAAATGCGAACTACAGATCTGATGAAACGGATGCCAAGATGCTGAAAGGCATGGTTGAAATGTGTGAAAAACCAGGTCCGTATGTGGTGCATTGTCTTGAAGGAAAAGACAGAACAGGATATGCTTGCGCCGTTTTGGAAGCCATTTGTGGGGCGAGTTATGCTGAAATTGTAGTTGATTACATGCTGACTTACGAAAACTATTACAATTATAACCAGTATAATAATCCGACTTTCTATAATATCATCGTCAGCCTTCGCCTTAACGATGCTTTGATGTATTATTGCGGTATTGATGATGAAAGTCTGTTGCCGACAATTGACCTGGAGGCTTCGGTCCGTAGGTTTATGCTTAATCATGGCCTGACGGAAACCGAAATTGACCACTTGCAGCATGTTTTGTGCGATTGAGATTGTCATTGGCTTATGAGTGCAGTTTCCAATAAATCAAATGCAGCGTATAAAAATCATTGGTTATGTAACGGTAAAAATATTATCTTTGCCGCGTTATAACATATCCTATCATGAAAAAAGTCGTACGAATCGTTTGGATTAGCCTTTTGTCGGGTCTTGCTTTTTTAGTCGCTTGCGTTGGTAATAAGAACTCCTCAAAGGGTAACAAATTTGAGACACTATATGGCAGTCCTGAAGTGGAAGCTCCTGTTGCCAATCAGAAAGAAATCAATGAAATGAATGCTCGTTTAGACGGAATTGAACAACGTATCAACGAGATGAAAAATCCTGATAAAAAGGCTCGTAAGCAGCAATTGCAACAGCAGTTGGATTCTATTTCCAACATTCTTCAACGCCGCGAAGGCGCTTGCATTTATGGCTCGCCGGAAGTGATGGAACGCTACCGCAATGAGACGAATCGCCTCAAGACCGAAGCTGCCGAAATCCAGAAGCAACTGGAAGATTTGGACAAGGAATGAGCCGCGAATACTCGTTTTTGCAGAAGGTTTCGTTGGAACTCAATCATGCTGTGTTGAAGCAACGCATTGAGAATCACGAACTTCACCAACTGTTTTGGGAATGTACCTTGCGCTGCAATCTGAATTGCCGTCACTGCGGCAGCGATTGCCGTACACTTTCCGAGCAGGCCGATATGCCGCTCGAGGATTTCCTCAAAGTGCTTGATGAAATCAAGACAAAACAGGAGCCAGGCAAAATCATGGTCATTACCACAGGGGGCGAGCCGCTGATGCGCAAGGATTTGGCGCATTGTGGTGCCGAAATCACGAAACGTGGTTTTATCTGGGGTATGGTGACAAATGGCATGTTTCTGACAGCCGAGAAACTCAACGAACTGACCGCCAACGGACTGCGTTCCATTGCCGTCAGTTTCGATGGCTTTGAAGATGACCACAACTGGATGCGTGGCAATCCTGAAAGTTTCAAGCGCGTGCTGACGGCTGTCGAGGCCATGAAACAGCATCCCGAACTGACTTGGGATGTGATTACCTGCGTCAATCAGCGCACCATTAAATATCTGCCGCAATTCCGTGATTATCTGATAGGTTTGGGTATTCCGAAATGGCGGCTTTTCACCGTTTTCCCCTTTGGACGTGCCGCCAATGAGCCTGATTTGAAACTGTCGAATGAGCAGTTTGTCTACATGATGGAATTCATCAAACAGACGCGATTGCAAGGCAAAATCACGACCGACTATGGTTGCGATGGCTATCTGGGTCGTTACGAAGGGCAGGTGAGGAGCCATTATTTTTCGTGCAGTGCCGGCGTCAACATTGCTTCGGTTTTGGCCGATGGCTCCATTTCGGGCTGCCTGAGCATCCGCAACGACTATCATCAGGGCAACATTTACAAGGACTCGTTTTGGGAAGTTTGGAAAAACCGTTTCCAACCTTACCGCGACCGCTCTTGGATGAAGAAAGACGAGTGCGCCAAATGCAAGGTCTGGCGTTATTGCCAAGGCAACGGAATGCACCTCCGCGATGGCGATGGAAAACTGCAATTGTGTCAGTATAAGATGATTACGGAAGCGCAATGAACCGTATTTATTTAGTCGGCTACATGGGCGCGGGCAAGACGACAGCTGCCAAACGCTTGGCGCATCGCTTGGGTTGGGAGCATTACGACACCGATGCCCTGTTTGAGGAAAAATATCATATCTCCGTCGATGATTTTTTTCACAAATACGATGAAGCCTTGTTCCGAAAATTGGAGTCGAAGATTTTGCAAAGTACTGAAAATCTTGAAAATGCCGTCATCTCAACAGGTGGCGGAACGCCATGTTTCAACGACAATATGGCTTGGATGAATGCGCATGGAACGACTGTTTTTTTGAAAATCAGTCCGCAGACGGCAGTCAGTCGCATTCGGCTTTCAAAGAAAAAACGTCCTTTGGCGGCAGGCAAGACCGAAACCGAATTGGCGGCATTTGTCGGGAAGCATTATGGCTCAAGGATGCCGTTCTATGAGCAAGCGCAATATGTTGTAAAAGGCGAGGACTTGGATATTGAAGCACTATTGGCTCTCTTGCAATAATGACTTGAATTTGAGTTTTTGTATTATGTTGTAATTCAGTTTATTATAAGTGATTGATAAATCAGGAACAATACGAACGAATCAAAAAGGGCTGAACCACGTTTGGTTCAGCCCTTTTGATTTATTGTTGTTTATTGATTTCCGCTTTTATTTTAAGGCATGTTTAAATCCATGCACTTTGTTCCAGTCACCGCGCGTGAAATCGGGCATGGCTACTGGCATCCCTCCATTTTCGATTGAGGCTGCGGTAAGCTCGCCTAAGCAGGACCACTCGGCGGCATCATACACATCTTCATCTAACGGCAAACCATTGTGGAGACAGTAAATCAGACGGTAGTCCATGATGAAATCCATGCCGCCGTGACCGCCGACTTCCTTTGCCTTTTCTTCGATTTCCTTGGCAATAGGATGTTTGTAGGCATCAAGAAGAATGGTCTCGATGGATTCGGGCACAAAATCATGAGGGTCGAGGGCTTCATGAGCTTCAGGAAGAAGATAATCGGGCAGATTCTTTTCCAAAACGGTAAAACCTTCGCTCGGATATTTGTTGGCAAATCCTTCGGTTCCAGTCAGTTGATACAAACGGTTGTAAGGACGGTTGGTGTAAACGTCATGCTCGATAAGCATGGTTTTTCCTTGTTCGGTCTGAATCATGGTGGTTGTCATGTCGCCGTTGGCAAAATCGTTGGTTTTCATCATTTCGCGGGCGATTTTCTTGCCGTTGATGGATGGCGTTGTCATCGAGACCAAAGTCTTCATGCGGTCGCCACGGTGAATGTTAAACACTTGGCAAAGAGGACCTAAGCCGTGGGTAGGGTAGACGTCGCCACTGTGCTTTTGATTGAAATCGAGACGCCAGTTGTTGTAATAATATGGCCAATACGGTTCAAGATTGTGGATATAGGCGCCTTCGCCGTGTATGATTTCGCCAAACAGACCTTGCTGTGCCATGTTGAGGGCTGTCATTTCAAAGAAATCGTAACAGCAGTTTTCGAGCATCATGCAGTGGCGCTGTGTCTGTTCAGCCACATCGACAAGTTGCCAGCATTCTTCCAATGATGTGGCGGCGGGCACTTCAACGGCAACATGCTTGCCGTGCTGCATGGCGTAAACGGCCATCGGGACGTGGGTTTGCCAGTTGGTGCAAATATACACCAAATCGATGTCGTCGCGCTCGCAAAGAGCTTTCCAACCGTCTTCGCCGCTATAGGCTGCTGCGCGAGGAAGCCCTTTAGCTTCAAGGATTTCCAGTTGCACTTTCTCCACGCGGTTTGGCTCCAAATCGCACAAGGCAACCACGCTGACGCCGTCAATGCAAGTCATGCGGTTGACGGCATCGGGACCTCTCATGCCAAGGCCTATGAAGCCGATGCGCACGTTTTCAATCGGGTCGACGGCAAACTGCAACACGCTTTTTTGTCCGTCCTTGCGTTGCGGTTCATCGAAAACGATGGTTCCATCAACGATTTTGTAGTTTTTCTCTTCTGTTTTGGCATTTTTTGAGCCGCAACTACTGATTCCAAGCAAAAGAACGATGCTTAGAATCATGTGTAAAAATCTGTTATTCATATTGTTTAGAGATTTATTCAGCATTTTGTGATTAAAGAAGATCAGATTCAAAATCTTTTTCCAGATCCGTTATTAAAATTTAGATTTGATGTGTTTCTAATAATCAGCCAATTTCCAATTAAGTTGATTCCGACAGCAAAATTACACTTTTAATGATAGATTTGCAACTGCGAATTAGACTATGGCCGATTTTTAATAACGGGAAAAAGATAGTTCGGCTGTCCGCTAAACTTTTAGCGGACACCAATATTTTTATAAAAACATCAAACCGATATGGATTTCCGCCCTACGATCGAAAAATCAAATTCAGTGTTTGTCATTGACCGCGAATCATTCGAATCAAGCGAATATAGCTTTGCTGACGCAAGTCCTTGCCTTGCCGGATGAAGAACGTAATCTCGTAGCCCATCGACGAAGTCAAAGAATACGCGAAGCGGATTCCTATTCGTGGGGATTGGTGGGATTCGTGGTTGAAAAAGACAATTGCGGTTAAGAAGTTGAATTGGAATACGCAATATGTCTGGTTTTGACCCAAGAGCATCGGAGAGGCGGAACCCGACGAACACCGATTAAGGGGAATCGGAGAGGAGAAAAGAAGAAAAAAGATTGGCTATAGTTTAGTTAAGTAACTATTCAAAATTAAACTACATTATAAAGGACACGGGATTTCGAGACTGCGAGGCTTCGGGATGCCTCGTAATCTCGCATTCCCGCGACCTCGATGCCTCGTTTTCAATATGTAAACTAATTTTGATCACCTACTTAAATTATACCGTTACTTTATTACAGAAAAATCCAAATTATACCGTTATTTTGTTACAATATTTCAAAAATTATACCGTTACTTTATTACAAAAAAATCAAATTATACCGTTACTTTATTACAAAAAAGTTGTATTTTTGCAGGGAAAACAAAGGAATATTTTTTAGATAAATTATTGATATAATGGAAGTTATTCAAAGAAATACGCTAGACAAGCTACGCGCATGGAGATTCAGCGAGACAAGGAAGCCTTTGGTGTTGCGTGGAGCAAGGCAAGTCGGGAAGACAACTTTGGTGAAAGAATTTGCCAAAGAATACGACATTTTCCTGCATCTGAACCTTGAAAAAGAAGACGATTGCGCACTTTTCGAGGCCAACAACGATGTGAATCTGCTCATCCAAGCCATTTTCATGCACAAACGGCAACAGCAACGCAACGGCTCGACCTTGCTTTTCATCGACGAGATCCAAAATTCGAGACGTGCCGTGGCCATGCTGCGTTATTTCTACGAAGAGGCCAACTACATCCATGTGATTGCGGCTGGTTCGCTGTTGGAAACCGTCATGGACTTACGGAAAATCTCGTTTCCAGTCGGACGTGTCGAGTTCATGGCCCTGCGCCCCTGCTCGTTCACCGAGTTTCAAAACGGCACAGGCGATGATTTCGATGCCGAAAACGTTTGCAACCTCAATGTCATCCCCGCCATTCACGAAAGAGTGATGCGGCAGTTCCGCGAATACACCTTAGTCGGCGGAATGCCGGCGGCCATCGTGCAATACGCCAAGAAAAGAGACGTGCTTTCGGTGAGCAGCATCTACACCTCGCTTTTGCAGACCTACAAGGACGACGTGGAAAAATACAGCAGCAGCACCGCATTAATAAAGGTAATCCGCACCATTTTGGAAGTCGGCTGGACACAAGCCGCCGAAGCCATTGTGTTTGAAGGATTTGCCAACACCAATTACCGCTCGCGCGAAATCAGCGAGGCATTCCAGACCCTCTCGAAGGCCATGCTGATGGAACTGGTTTACCCGACCGGCGAAGTGCAGTCGCCCGTTTTGCCCAACCAGCGCAGGAAACCGAAACTGCTGTGGTTAGACACCGGTCTGGTGAATTTTGCCGTCGGCTTGCAGCAGGATGTGTTTTCCACGCCCGACATCAACGACGTTTGGCGCGGCAGAATTGCAGAACATATTGTAGGGCAAGAGCTTATCGCCTTAAACGACAACATTTTGGCAAAACGAAGTTACTGGCGCAACGACAAGCACGGCTCCGATGCCGAAGTGGATTTCCTTTACCCTTTCCAAGGCCTGCAGATTCCCATCGAGGTCAAATCAGGACACAATGCGCGCTTGCGTTCACTGCATCAATTCATGGATGCCACCAACCACGGTTTGGCCATCAGGTTTTGGTCGAAGCCCTATTCCGTCGACGATGTGACAACACCCAACGGCAAGCATTTCCGACTGGTCAACGTACC
>JAGHSL010000012.1 GCA_018065885.1 Candidatus Limimorpha equi | reverse complement strand
GAGGTGAAGCTCATGGATAAAGACGACAAGCATGTCTTTTACGACAAACTGACTTTTATTTACCTCGAAATGCCGAAGTTCGACAAGACCGAGGACGAACTTGACGGGATGCTCGACAAGTGGTTCTTCGTCTTGAAGAACCTCACACGCCTTTTCGATCGCCCTGCCGCCTTGCAGGAGCAGGTTTTCAAAAAACTCTTCGAGCAAGCCGAAATAGCCAGGTTCACGCCCGAGGAAGTTTTGGAATACGAGGACAGCGTGAAGATTTACCGCGACTTGAAGAACTCCATCGACACTTCTTTCAGCAAGGGAAAAATGGAAGGTATAGCTGAAGGAAGAGTTGAAGGGAAAAAAGAAACAAACATTGTCAACGCACGCAAAATGAAAGCCAAAGGCTATCCTATCGATGATATTGCCGACATTACCGGCCTGAGCAAAGAGGAAATTGTACGGCTATAAAGTCTATAAAAGTTAAAAACAGACATTCCCTTTTGATGTTCCTACTATCTTTGTAGCCATGAATTACAAAAACATTGACATAGAAGAAAGGGCAAAACAGGCGGTTACCTATTTTAAAAGCGGATACAATTGTGCCCAATCTGTCCTTTTGGCCTACGCCGATTTATTTGAAATGGATTTGCAGACAGCTGCTCGCATCGCAGCTCCCTTTGGAGGCGGAATGGGCCGCTTACGTGAAGTGTGCGGCACCGTTTCCGGAATGTTTATGATTGTAGGCTTGGCTATTCCAGTCGACAATCCAACCGACATTGAAAGCAAAACGCGCAATTATGCTTTAGTCCAAAAGCTTGCAGAACGTTTTCGCGAAGAGAACGGGAGCATCATTTGCCGAGAACTGTTGAAGCTGGATGTCAAGCAAGAAAGCCCTCGGCCAGAAACTCGCACCGAAAGCTATTACAAGAAACGCCCTTGCGTTGAACTGGTGCGTTTTGCCGCCATGCTCATCGGAGAAGAATTAAAGGCTTTGGAATAAACAAAGACAGCGCACCACAGAGTAACTGTAGCACGCTGACATTCAGTTTTCTATAAGAAATCATTTTCTTATGTAGGTCACTTCATAACCACCTTGTTCAAGGATCAGATGCTCGTCGGTGACTTCCTTGATGTTCATCGTATCGCAAAACTCGTGGGGATTAGTTCCCGTGTAAGCACCTTTTATAATCAGTTTTCCACCTGATTTTTCCCAATTCTGATAATTGTAGTTCCCGCTATTAATGCCTAATATTTCACCGTCCTCAAGAAGGGTAAATCCTTGTTCATCAGCGAAACTCGATTCAACTTTCGGCTCAACCCATGTGCCGATGATTTTCTTACCGCTATTGTCACACGAAGTGAAAAGCAATCCTGCGAAACAGCAGAACGCAATCATTCTCAATTGTTTCTTCATTTTTTCATTCTTTTAATTTCAATCCGCAAAAGTAAGAATTTTTTGGCAATTGGAGATTATCCGCTTCAAAATGTTGATTTTGGCCTTTAGCTAATGGCTAACGGCCAAAGGCAACTTTCACCAATCTTTCAATTTCTCCAGCCCAAAGAATTGCCGATGACCAAAGCACAATGCGCAGCCAGTCGCCGATTTGCAGCGGAACCACGTTGAACATAGCTCCGCCAAAAGTGACAATCAGAATCTGACCAATTAATATAATCACCAAAGTACAAATGAAACCTATGGGCGATGTCTTGGTGAAAAAGCCATGGAATGCCGAACCCTTGGAATGAAAAGCCTTGGCATTGAAAATGTTCCAAAACTGCATGAAAACGAAAATGGTGAAAAACAGCGATAATTCGTAAGGCGAAAGTCCCTCATTGACATGACTGAAATTGAAGAAATTGGAGCAATAGCCTCCCAAACTGAACTGGCTCAGCGATGTGATGTCGCAATGCTTGAAATACTGGATGAAACCGAAAAGCACAATCACGAAGAAGAAGCCCACGCCAAAAATGCGACGCGCCATTGGCTTTGAAATGATGTAGTCGTTGCGTGAACGCGGTTTTTCCTTCATCACATCGTTTTCAGGCGGCAGAGAAGCCAGAGCCATGGCAGCGAAAGTATCCATAATCAGGTTGACCCACAGCATTTGCGTCACGGTCAAAGGTGATTCGGTGCCCAGCAATGCGCCTATCAGCACAATCAGGCAAGCCGCCACGTTAATGGTCATCTGGAAAAGTATAAAACGCTGAATGTTAAGATACAAGGATCGTCCCCAAGTCACGGCACGGGCGATGCTCTTGAAGGAATTGTCCAGAATGGTGATGTCGCTGGCTTCCTTGGCCACTGATGTCCCGTCGCCCATCGAGAGGCCGATTTGAGCCGTGTTCAAGGCGGGTGCATCGTTGGTACCGTCGCCCGTAACTGCCACAACCTGACCTTTTTGCTGCAAGAGTCTCACCAAACGTTCTTTGTCCATCGGGCGGGCACGCGACATGATTTTTATGTCCTCCACCCTGTCCAGCAATTCCTCATCGGTCAGGAAACCGAATTCCTTGCCCGAAATATGGTTGATTTCTTCCGTGTCGGTTTCTTTCCACAAGCCAATCTGTCTGCCGATTTCCTTTGCCGTGGCTGGCGTGTCGCCCGTCACAATCTTAATCGCAATACCCGCATTAGTGCAGTCGTTGATGGCCTCGGCCACATCGTCACGAATCGGGTCGGAAATGGCGGCAATGCCTAAAAACGTCAGTTCGTATGAACACATTTTTTCATCATCCAGCACCTCATCGACTTCCGCATCCGTAACATATCTGTAGGCAAATCCCAAAGTGCGCATGGCTTGGTTCTGATAGCCTAAAAGCTGACTTTCAATTTGTTGTCGGTATTTTTCGAGTGGTTGTTTGTCTTCTTTTGTTAAAATTGTCTGGCTGTGTTTCATCACGATTTCGGGCGCACCTTTTACATAAAGAATGTTTTTATTCGGCACATCCGTCCTGACCACCGTAGCCATGTATTTGTGTTTCGTTGAGAACGGTAACTGTTTGGCAATATGCGCATTATCGCGGATTTCGATGTAATCGACATTGTTTTTGAAAAGCCACAGCAGCAAAGCCGCTTCGGTTGGATTTCCCACACTCTTTGCCTTTTTGCCATCGGAAAAATCAAGGAAAGCCGTAGAGTTGAGTGCGATACCTTCCTTAATCAAATGGGAAACATTCGAATCGTCCAACTCGTTGTTTTTCAGTCCGTAAATGATGAAATCGCGTACATGCATCTGGTTTTTGGTCAGCGTGCCGGTTTTGTCGGTACAAATGATGGTAGCGGCCCCCATAGTCTCGCAAGCGTGTATTTTCCGCACCAAATTGTTGGTCTCCAACATGCGTTTCATGCTCAAGGCGAGGCTCAAGGTGACGCTCATCGGCAGGCCTTCGGGCACGGCAACCACAATCACCGTGACGGCTATCATCATGGTATTCAGGGTGAAACGTGCGAAATCCATCCAGTCGAATTCAGGATTGTCACCAGAAATAAAATACATCAGCAGACGCATGACAATAATCAAACCTGCAATGACGTAACTCGCTTTAGTAATCAAATCGCCTAATTGGTCAAGTTGCTCATTCAGAGGCGTTTTTACATTGTTTTCGATTTGCGCACCGCAATAAACCTTACCCCATTCCGTAGCATCGCCCACCTTTTCGACGACAAAAATGCCGTGTCCATCGGTGACGGTACAGCCACGGCAAACATAATTTGATGGATATGTTGCATCTTCCTTAAAATCAGCAGGATTTGTGGTCTTTCTTGCCACAGGCTCACCAGTCAGATCCGATTCGTTCACTTGCAGCGAAATGGCTTCCATCAAAGTGCCGTCAGCAGGAATCTCGTCACCCGTTTCAATGATGACCGTGTCGCCAACCACGACGTTTTTACGTTCAATCTGACTAATCATGCCGTTTCGGATGACCGTCGCCTTGCGTTCGTCCTTGGCCAGATTCAATAAATCGAACTTTTTATTCGCACTCACCTCAAACACAAAACCGACGCAGGTTGCCAGCATTACGGCAAGGAAAATGCCCAATGGCTCCAACAAAACTGTCCAGCTTTCCGCACCAGAAAATAATTGATAGAGTGAAACAATAACTGATAAACATAAAGCAATCAGCAAGATACGGATTATCGGATCTTGAAATTTCTCCAAAAACTGTCGCCACAAAGGCTCTTTTTCCGGCTCTGTCAAAATATTGTCGCCATGCTTACAACGACTCTCCTCAACCTGCTCCTGACTCAAGCCATTTTTATAATTTTGTCCCATACTGAATCAAATTTGCATATTATTCCCAATAAAAATATAATTTTGCAAAAATATAACACTTATTCAACAATCGAGGAGGTTGCAAGGTTGCAACCCAAAATTGAAAAGATGAAATTCAAGGAAACACACAAAACGGCATTGGCCAAAGTCCTATCCGACCTTATCCAAAGCGACGGCATCGTCAACCAAGGCGAAATGGATTGCCTGACACACGTTTTCAAAGTGCTGAACATCACGGCGGCAAGCACAAAGAAATCGGCAAGCCTCACATTATCAAGTGCTTTATCTTATTTAAAATCGCTTGGCAACATGGAAAAGAAGGCCATTCTGAAAATCTTCCAGCAACTTTCGTTGTCCGACGACAGCCTCGACCCAAATGAATCGCTACTCATCAGTGCCATGCTGCTTTCCATTCAGATTGATTTGCCTGAAACACAAGGCATCCACGCCAGTCTCGTTTCCATTCCCAACCTCGCTTTCGACACGCAAAACGCCGTGCTCTACGTTGAATCGGCCTACAACACAAACATCAATGCAAAGATTGAACAGGAATACGATGCTATTTGCAACTTGTTGAAATACAGCAATCGCGACTTCTTCTACTTGCCTAAAGTGATGCAGGAGATGAGCCGCAAAAGCAACACTTTCCACGACACATTGAGTTACCTCGAGCCAACCTTGACGGATGAGCAACTCGGCCTCATCAACACCAACATCAAGCTGATGACCACTGCCGACTTGTCGAAGGAGATTTTTCTCAATTACCTCAACATCAACGGTTTCCTTTTGGAAAAACCATGTTTCTTCTATAAAATCAGCAACAAAATGCCAAGCCGCTTTCAGAATTTCCTGATTCTCGAAATCGACAGCGACCCATTGCAGACCTTACAGCAGTTCTACAAGCTCAACAGCAGCATTACGCAATTGGAAATCAACGGATTGACAGACAAAGAAAAGCGTTCCATAAACAAACTGAGCCTAAAGGCGAAACATGAGGAAAAGGACGAGGTGCAATATACGGGTTTCCACAAGGTCATTATCGACACCTTATTAAAATATAACGGCAGCCAAGGCATCAGCCGGATTTTCGTGGCTGAAAACGGCAGCATCTATCTCACCGACCGCAACAACATTGAGGTGAAAATGTCGTCCATCAGCAAGGCGCTCTACATTTTGTTCCTTTTGCACGCCGAAGGCATCAAGCTCAACTATCTCGTCGACCACAAGCAGCAGCTTTACAAGATTTACCGTCAGATTTCGACATACGCCGAGGATGAACTGCTGCAAACCGCTGTCGAAAACATCATCGACATTACGGGAACGACTATGAGTGCCAACATCTCGCGCATCAAGAAAGCTTTCGTTTCCGTTTTGGGCGACGATGCCACCTTGTACCTGATTCAAGGCAACCGCAACGAAAAAAAGACCATCAATCTCGATAGGAAACTGGTGGTCTTTGAGAATCGGAGCTTGTTTGAATAGAACTAAGCCAACTTGTTATCTAACAGGAAAGTGACATCGCTGTTCGGGTCGATTTCGACAGGTTCCTTGCCGTAGCGCATGACAATCATTTTCTTACCGCCCTTCAG
>JAGHSL010000322.1 GCA_018065885.1 Candidatus Limimorpha equi | reverse complement strand
AACTTCGCGCAAATTTTGAAACGGAAGTGTCGGAACTTGCCGATGCACAGAAAATGACGGCCGAGGAAACCTACGCGGCATTGCGCGAAAACTACGACGGCTATCATTTCTGCGAGGAGGATTTGCCCGGAATCTACAACCCTTTCAGTCTGCTTAATGCTTTTGCCAACCGGAAAATTGATTATTATTGGTTCGAGACGGGCACGCCGACTTACCTCATGGAACTGCTCAAACAACACGACTATGTCCTTCCCGACTTGGAGCATGAGGAACCAGATGCCGACACGCTGAACAGCGTGGACATCGCCTCGACCAACCCGATTCCCGTCATCTACCAGAGCGGATATCTGACCATCAAGGGTTATGACCCTGACTTTGAGCTGTATCATCTTGGTTTCCCGAACCGCGAGGTCAAGCAGGGATTTCTGAAATACCTCATGCCTTATTATGCCAACACGGTGCAGGGCAAGTCGGGTTTCGAAATCAGCCGTTTCGTGCGCTCGCTGCGCGAGGGCGACATAGAGGCTTTCATGGAACGCTTGCAGTCGTTTTTGAGCGCCTGTCCTTACGAGCTGGAGCCTGAGCAGGAGCGCCATTTCCAGAGCGTGATGTTCATCCTCACTTCCTTGTGTGGCTATTACGTTGAAATTGAGGAACACACCAATAAGGGCCGTATGGACTTGACCGTCAAGACGAAGGACTACATCTACATTTTTGAATTCAAGTTCAACAAGTCGGCGGAGGAAGCCTTGGCGCAGATTAATGAGAAAGGCTGCGCCGAGCCATTCAAGAGTGATGGCCGCCAGATTGTGAAGGTTGGCGTGAACTTCAGCACGGCCTGCCGCAATATCGACAGATGGATTGTGGCCTGACTTCCATATAATATGATTGCAACTAACTATCAAACAGTGTTTTATAAACATACCGCAAAACATGTTTTTGGACGGATTTTTTGGAACGTAAAGACGCACGGCCGTGCGTCTTTACATGCCAACAGATTGTGGCACGAAAAAAATCTTGCCTGTTGTATCTTCATTCCGTTTGTCCATCCGACAATGTGAATTTTTTCAAGGCAATATTGTACTTTTTAGACCTAGATGAAAGATGTAAGTTGAAAAAGACGTAAGGCTGGTTTGAATCGAGCGGTTGCGAGATTCTGAGTCGGATAAACAAATGTTTTGTAGGTTTTGAATGTTTTGGTTATAAAAAAGGCAAATTGTATATTGTTGCCTAAGTAATTATGAAAAAGTGTCAAAGTCAGGAAAGATTTTTCCTATTTTTGCCGTTTTAAACCTAAATAAGGTATGTACGCATTATTTAAGAAAGAAATTAGCAACTTCCTCAGTTCGCTGATAGGCATCATGGTCATTGTTGTCTTTCTGCTGATTACGGGGCTCTTTCTCTGGGTTTTCCAGAGCGATTTCAACGTTTTGAATTATGGCTATGCCAATTTGGACAGCCTTTTCATCATTGCACCTTGGGTTTTCCTGTTTTTGGTGCCTGCCGTCACAATGCGCAGTTTCGCCGAAGAAAACCGCACGGGAACAATTGAAATGCTGCTCACCAAACCTTTGTCGGATTGGCAAATCATCATGGCGAAATTTTTTGCGGGTGCAGCTTTGGTGTTGTTGGCCTTGATTCCGACTTTCGTCTATTATTTCTCGGTTTACCGTCTCGGTATGCCCGTCGGCAATCTCGACAGCGGCGGCATTTGGGGCTCTTACATCGGGCTGTTTTTGCTGAGTGCAAGTTTCGTCAGCATAGGTGTTTTCTGTAGTTCGGTCACTAACAACCAAATCCTTGCTTTCATTCTTTCCGTATTCCTCTGCGGATTTCTTTACATCGGATTTGAATTCATTTATTCCTTGTCGCTGTTTGGTGGCATCGATTTGTTTATCAAGCAGTTGGGTATGGCTGCTCACTATAGTTCCATCAGTCGTGGCGTGGTCGATACGCGCGATGTGCTGTATTTCCTCAGCGTGATTGTGTTGTTTTTAAGTTCTACAA
>JAGHSL010000088.1 GCA_018065885.1 Candidatus Limimorpha equi | reverse complement strand
AAAAAAGTCTTACCTTTGCGCCAAAATAAATATCACTCATGGCTAACAAACTGAACAGAATCATCTTTACACTTCGCGACGGTGACGAATATATTCCGCTTATCCAATTGTTGAAAGCTGCCAATGTGGTTTATTCCGGCAGCGAGGCGCAGGAAGTGGTGGCGGCTGGAATGGTGTTGCGAAACGGTGAAGTGGAGCTCCGCAAACGCGCCAAAATCACCAAAGGCGAAATCATCGTGTTTCAGAATTATGAAATTACGGTGGAGTGACGCCAAAAAAAATGGCTCGGACATCAATTTTTCACAAATTGCTTGCTACTGCGCTTTGATTGCAAAAATGAGTCTCGGGGCGGTGCAAGCCGCCAAAAACATACCCCCCCACTCCATTCTTTGTCTTTTGTGGACAATCTTACTCGCCAAGGCTATTTAAACCTCATCCAAGCTTTCGTCCTCACCTTCGACGCGGGAAATGACGTGGTAATTGCCAACATCCTCATTCGCTGGAAAAAACTATCGCAACGATTGATGTGATGAATAATGACGAACACTGGCTACAACAAAAGAACAGATGTTGTTTTTAACGAATGAATTAGGAAGTTTGAAGGCACAAAGCCATAAGAAACAATAAGGTTTTGAACAAAAAAAGCCCCAATCAAAAATTGAGGCCCTACGAAAAAACTATGAAAATGTTTGTCTTTAATTATTTTCTCTTTGGCTTAGGATTCACAATGAACTTATAGATACACAGCTGATGGTATTCTTCATCAGGGTTGAGGATTGGCATAGGAGCCAGAGTCTCATGGTTGATGGCATCCGGGAAAAACTGCGTTTCAAGAGCGAGGCCTTGACGATAAGCCAGAGGTTTGCCACATTTGCCGTTGCACTTTCCATCGAAGAAATTGCCGCTGTAGAACTGCAAGCCGACTTGGTCGCTCCAAACCTGCATTTCACGGCCACTCTTTGGATCAATCAAAGTAGCATCCCATGCGTAGGCTTTCGGGTCGCTCTTATCGGCAATCCAGTTGTGGTCATAGCCCTTTGCAAACTCTATCTGATTGTCTTTGGCATCAATCTGGTCGCCGATAGCATGTTTTTCGCGGAAATCGAAAGGCGTATTCTTGACACCCGAGAACTTGCCATTGGTGACAAGTTTGTCGTTAATCAAGGTCATGTAACGTGAGTTGATTTGCAATTCATGATCAAGGATGTCGCCATTGCCTTCGCCCTTCAGGTTGAAGAAGGAATGATGCGAGAAGTTGCAAAGTGTGGTCTTGTCGGTAGTGGCGCTGTAACGGATCTGGAACTGATTGTCGTGCGTCAAAGTGTACGACATCGTCACATCGAGGTTGCCAGGGAAACCATCTTCGCCATCAGCAAAAAGAGCATGCATTTCCATCACGCTATCATTAGCTGAAACAACGTCCCAAACAATCATGTCGGCACCTTTCAGACCGCCGTGCAAGGTGTTTTCGCCGTCGTTCTTTGGCAGCGTATAGACCGAATCATTCAAAGTGAACGAACCATTGCTGATGCGGTTTGCACAACGGCCAACCACTGCGCCGAGATAGCGTTCGCCTTCGTTGTTCAGATATTTGTCAATGTTATCGTAACCCAAAACGATGTCTTCAAAACTGCCACGATAGTCAGGCATCCACAAAGCGACGACACGACCGCCGAAATTGGTCACCTGCATGGTAATGTCGCCATTGTGCATGGTATACAACGAAACTTGTTTGCCATTAACTTCCTTATTGAAATTAGCGGCATCAATTAATTTCACTTCCTTTTTGGGATGGCAACTGACTAATAATAAAGCCATTGCGAAAATCGACAAAACTTTCTTCATCTTTTTCTTTTAAATTTAAGGCTGCAAAAATACAAAAAGTGTTTTTACTAAACAAAAGATTTTTACTTTGTTCTCTTTACTCCTTGATAATCAATTGTTTTATGACGATGCAAAAATTCAATCATCATTTCTTCGGAGGTCATATATTGGCTTTGGCCATCATCAAGACTCTCAAAATGCACGGTAGAGGCCATATAGCTGTTCATTGCCACTTTATAAGTCGCTTTTGTTGAAAAACGGCCAGAGTCCGTAGTAACGTAAACGCCTAATTTTCCGTCAGTTTGCATTTTGTAGGTCATGCCCGAAACGTAAGACGGATAACCGCCATTTTTCCGATAGGTGTTGATGATGTAATTCTTGACCTGCTGTCCCGTCATTTCATATACGACAATGTCGTTGCCAAACGGGTCAATCGTGTAAATGTCCTTAACCGTAATCGGTCCCTTTTTCAGATAGTTGACGCGCACGCCGCCCGTGTTTTGGAAAGCGAAATCGGCACCCGAAATCTCACGGATGGCATCGGTCATGAAACAGCCGAGTTCTTCCG
>JAGHSL010000108.1 GCA_018065885.1 Candidatus Limimorpha equi | reverse complement strand
TCATAATATTAAGTAAATAATATCCGTTTTTCGGCAGCAAAAATACAAATTTTATCCGTTTTTCGGCAATAAAATTTACTATTTTTTACCGTTTTTCTGCAACGATTTTGAAGTTTTTGTCCGTTTTTCTGCAATGAAAACAGTCTGTTTTGTCCGTTTTTCTGCAATCATTTTGAAGATTTTGACCATTTTTCTGCAAAAATAGAGCTATAAAACTGAGATTCATCGAAATTTACTGGAACGTAAAGACGCACGGCCGTGCGTCTCTACATGCCAAAAAATATGGCAGACAAATACAACCTCTTAAATTCTCTCAATCTTAGCTCCTAGAGCATTCAGACGTTGGTCGATGAACTGATAGCCGCGGTCGATTTGGTCGATGTTGTCAATGATGCTTGTGCCTTCGGCTGACATGGCTGCAATGAGCAAGGCCACGCCGGCACGGATGTCGGGCGAACTCATACGCAAGCCTCTCAGTTTGTGGTGCTTGTCCAATCCGATGACGTTGGCGCGGTGTGGGTCGCAAAGGATGATTTGTGCGCCCATGTCGATGAGTTTGTCGACGAAAAACAGACGGCTTTCAAACATTTTCTGGTGAATGAGAACCGTGCCTTTGGCTTGGGTGGCGACCACCAGGACGATACTGATCAAGTCGGGCGTGAAACCAGGCCACGGGGCATCGGCAACGGTGAGGATGCTGCCGTCCATGAAAGTATCGACCTCGTAATGTTCTTGAGCGGGAATGTAAATGTCGTCGCCGCGGAATTCCATCTTGATGCCGATTTTACGGAATACATCAGGGATGCGCCCTAACTGCTGAATGCCAGCGTTTTTGATGGTGATTTCTGAACCAGTCATAGCAGCCATGCCGATGAAACTTCCAACTTCAATCATGTCGGCAAGCAAGCGGTGTGTGGTGCCATGCAGTTGCTTGACACCTTTAATCTTTAACAAATTGGAACCGATGCCTTCAATTTGTGCGCCCATGCTGACGAGCATCTTGCAGAGCTGCACCAGATAAGGCTCGCAAGCAGCATTGAAAATGGTGGTCTCGCCTTCAGCCATGACTGCTGCCATGACGATGTTGGCCGTACCGGTGACGGAGGCTTCATCCAAAAGCATGTAAGTGCCTTTCAGACCTTTAGGAGCGGTGGCTTCGTAACATAAATTCGTGTTGTAGTTGAATTCGGCACCCAGATTCTGCAAGCCGATGATATGCGTGTCGACGCGACGGCGGCCGATTTTATCACCGCCAGGTTTCGGCATGTAGGCTTTCCCGAAACGGGCCAACATTGGACCGAGCATCATCACGCTGCCGCGCAATTTGGCCGCTTTTTCGCAGAATGTTTGCGTCTGGAAATAACTGAAATCGATGTCTTTAGCCTGCAATGTGACTTGGTCGTAGGAAGGACGTTCAACCTTGACGCCCATGTCCGACAGCAATCCAATCAGGTTGTTGATGTCGAGAATGTTCGGCAAATTGTCGATAGTCACTAGCTCATCGGTCAAGAGACTGGCGCAGATAATCTGCATGGCTTCGTTCTTCGCGCCTTGGGGAACGATTTCTCCTTGGAGTTTGCAGCCGCCTTGTATTCTAAAACTACCCATTTTTCTTTTTTTTGTTGTCGGTTTTCGGTTTTCAGTTATCGGTAATCAGTATTAAAAAGTTCAAAATTGATCAAAAATTGTTCAATACTTTCCACTTTGAATCGCCGTTTCGACAAGCTCAACGAGCTAACTACTCCTCACTCCTAATTCCTAACTTTTAAACTTTCCACTTTATCACTTTCCACTCTGGTTTATCGTTTCGACAAGCTCAACGAACTAACTACTCCTCACCCCTAATTCCTAACTTCTAACTTTCAAACTTTCCACTTTATCACTTTCCACTTAAAACTATCCCTTTTTCTTATACGCAGGATTGTTCGGATTGTTCATGTTGGCCTTCAGGTTCGGCACTTTTTTCTTTTTCTGGCCTTGCTGTGGCTGTTGCGCCTTGCCTTTCTGCTTCTGCTTTTGCTGCTGCGACTGAGCCTTTGGCAGGATTTCGCTGCTAAGCGTCAGTTTGGCATCTTCAGGGAGAACCAAACGGCCTTCTGAAATTATTTTCAAATCGTTGATAATCAACATGTCGTTGACAACGCTGCGATTCCACTCCAAATAATTGCGTTTCATCTGGTTGGCCAATGAATAAGCAAGGGCTTCGCGCACTTCATCATTCTCTTCTTGCGAAGCGGTCTCAATCATTTTTATCATATACTGGCCGTAATGTCCGTAATGAATCTTGTTGTTCTGATAATCGATGTGGCGAGGCTTTGATTGTTTTGTTGAAATCCTCGGAGGTGCAAATGGTGCATCGACGTCGAGTTTGCCTTCCGACATGATGAACAGGTGATCCCAAAGTTTGTGCAGGTAATCGCTTGATTCCTTGACTTGTGGGTTCATCTGCGCCATGATGCTGACGATTTTGTTGGCTGCTGCCGTGCGTTCCTTGCG
>JAGHSL010000219.1 GCA_018065885.1 Candidatus Limimorpha equi | reverse complement strand
TTTAGGCAACAAAAGGGAAACGGCTATTGCTATGGATGGATTAGGGCATATTGTGGAATTGGCAATAATCAAGGTGTATTTTTAGATGCCTTTGCCTATTGTAATGTCGTGAATTATCCATTGCGCTGGGGGCAAACGGAACTGCCGGATGATGCCCAGTGGAATCAGATGCTGTCTCCTGTAGGAGATGTCGGAGTTTCGACTTTGGTCACATACGACAACAAATCGTATGTATGTAATGATTATTCAGGAACATTTGTAAAAGAGACATTGGACGCCCCTTGGAAAAACATTGGACAAAAATCTGTAAAACAGGGGCTTGTAGAAGATGGCATATTGTATGGATTGGTAAACAAAAGCGTGGTGAGAATGGCATTGGATTCCGTAGATGATTCTTATTCGGTTATTCACCGAAATGGTTTTGATTTTGTGAAATCGGACGGGACATACCTTTACGGAGGCAATCAGAACGATGGGTTTGTAAGGATGTTAAAAGACGGTTCGAATTTCGAAATCTACAGCGAAGGCCTTCCTGGAGATAGCGTCTATATGATTTTGGAACCTTATTATCATTTCGTAACTGCCGTGTATGATGCAACCTATCTCGACGGCTATTATTACTGCATTACCGAAAAAGGAATCTACCGCTGTAGCGAAGAACTGAACGAACCTTGGCAATATGCCAATCAGGGATTAGCGGACACTTGCGCCACTCTTATCACACAAGCTAATGGCGTCTTGTATGCAGCAATAGGAGACACACTGTATTCAAGGACATCGGAAACAGAATATTGGCAAAATATAAATTCTTATTGCATGAATAATGCACACGCAGACATAACTACAGTTTGCGTCTTCAATGGCAGATTATATGTCGGATATAATGACGGGATAGTGTCTGTCTATGATGGAACATATTCATTAAGAGGGAGCAAAGTGACTCATCTTACCTGTTTTGAAGGATATTTGATAGCAGGCACTGACACCGAAGGAACTTTCCGGCAGATGGATCAGTTTTGTGCCCGTTGGCAGAATGCAAACCTGGGCTTTGCGGGGTCTCCTTTACAAGACCTTGTCCGAACGCAAAACTCCATTCTTGCCGCCGACAAAAGCACGAAGACAATATACCGGTTAGAATCTTTTGGGGCTTGGGAAAATGTCACCCCTGATTTGTGTGAAATGGAATCGCTGGGAAGTCTGGTGTCAGATGGTCAAACGCTCTATTTTTCTTTCAAATCAAGCGATACGAACCGACATATTGTTTTCAGCAATGATTTAGGCGAAACATGGCAGGAAATGCTTTCGCTGCCATCGTTTGCCAACCAGACATACGACCCGATTAGGATAAAGGCTCTCGGCAATGCACTTTATGCTTGGTGTAAAAACGTGATAGCCTATACTGTTGACTTTGGGCAGACATGGCAGGAATTGACGGTTCCAAGCAACAATCTACCTAGTCAAATCAATATCAGTGACTTGGAAGCTTGTGGACAGCATGTCTTTGTGGCGGAATCAAGCGAAAGAAAACTTTATAGGACTGACGGCGACAACCTGACACAACTTGAAGTTCAGGGACTTCCAGATGCCGAAATCAGGAAACTGGTGTCTTTCAACGAAGCCTTGTATGCTTTCCTTGAAAACGGGATCTGCTTTGTGAGCCACGATTTGGGCAATAGCTTTTCTAATGCAAATGCACCGGAATCATTATCAGAAGTCACGGATTCCGAAACCATTCCAAATGGATTGCTTGTCAGCACAACTAACGGCATTTTCGGCCTGAACAATGATGGTTCTTGGGCAGCTTTTAACGAAGGAATGTCTGACAAGAACTCATCAAGCATTGCAGTCTGCAACGACATGGTTTATGCAACAATCAGACAACAAGGCGTTTGGTATAGAAATCTAAGTCATTTCTGCTGGCCTAATTATGAAGCAGGTTCCGAATGGTTTTACGAAATCCAAAACAGTGACGGCAGCATTACTTATCAGCATTTGCAATGTTCCAACGATACGGTTATCGAGAACAAGAGGCCGAAAATCATCATCCGTTCCAATACGCTTTACGATGAAAAGATGGGCACTGTTGTCACGCACGAATATGTTTATGAGGAAAACGGCATCGTGTATTGGTGGAACAAGACCTTGAACGAGTTCACCGTGCTTTACAATCTGAATGCCGAAGCTGGCGACGAATGGCAAATCAAGGTCGGCACGGAAACCATAACCGTTCATGTTGATGCCGTAGGTGATTACGAATACGAAGGCAGAATTTACAAAATGCTGCAAGTCAGCGATGAAAACGATGTCTTCGGCGGAACCATAGTCTGCGGCATCGGTCACTTGACGAGTTTCTTCCCCGAAAGGCTGATGAACGGCAAGAAAAACTACCGTGTGGAAGGTATGCGCTGCTATTGGAAAGACGGCGAACTGGTCTTCAAATACGGCGACAAGGATTGCGATGAGATTTACATTGAATTGCACAACGGAATTGAGGAATCTGATAATCAGACATTCCGCGTTTATCCGAATCC
>JAGHSL010000013.1 GCA_018065885.1 Candidatus Limimorpha equi | reverse complement strand
ATTTGGCTCACCCGAAATGTCGAATCTATTATTGGTTCGATGATAAAGAACTTCACATCATCGACATAAGATATACTTTATGATCTTACTCAGAATTCCGATGTGAAATGAAACTCAATATCGGGATATTTCTCCATCGCAATCTGCAAAGCGTAAGGCGATTCGGCCAAAAACACATCGCGGCCGTCCTTGTCTTCCGCCAGATTCAACGACTTACGCATCTTGAAATCATTGAGTTGCGCTTCGTTTTCGCTTGTAATCCAAGCCGTCTTGTAGAGTGAAATCGGTTCGTAGCGGCAACTTGCATTGTATTCGTGCAGCAAACGGTATTGAATGACTTCAAACTGCAATTCGCCAACGGTTCCAATGATTTTTCTTCCCGTCATTTTTCCCGTAAACAGCTGAGCCACACCTTCGTCCGTCAACTGTTCCAAACCTTTTGCCAATTGTTTTGATTTCATCGGGTCGGAGTTTTCGACATAACGGAACTGCTCGGGCGAGAAACTCGGAATGCCTCTGTAATTCAGGATTTCGCCTTCGGTCAAAGTATCGCCGATTTTGAAGTTTCCCGCATCATACAGACCCACGATGTCGCCCGGATAGGCTTCATCGAGCACCGATTTCTTTTGCGCCATGAAAGCCGTCGGATTAGAGAACTTCAACTCGCGACGCTGACGCACATGGAAATAGTTCTTGTTGCGCTCAAAACGGCCCGAAACAACCCTTACGAAGGCAATTCTGTCGCGGTGATTCGGGTCCATGTTTGCATGGATTTTGAAAACGAAACCCGTAAATTTCTCTTCGGTTGGCTCAATGCGGCGTTCTTCGGTATCGCGGCCAATCGGCGTTGGAGCGATTTGGATGAAGCAATCCAACAACTCCTTCACACCGAAATTATTCAAAGCTGAGCCGAAAAACACAGGGCAGATGTCGCCATTCAAGTAATCCTCACGGCTGAATTCGTTGTAAACACCTTGCACCAGTTCGGTTTCGTTGCGCAAAGTCTCGGCATCTTCGCCAATCATTTTGTCCAAATCGGGATTTGAAAGGTCGTCGAAAGCAATGCCTTCGGTGATATGCTGCTTGTCGGAATTGAAAAGGTAAAGGCTCTTGTCGTAGATGCTGTAAACACCTTTGAATTTCGGGCCACTGTTGATAGGCCAGCTCAACGGCGTAAGACGAATGTCAAGTTTCTGCTCGATTTCATCGAGCAATTCAAAAGGATCCTTGCCGGGACGGTCCATCTTGTTGATGAAAACTATGATAGGTGTTTTGCGCATACGGCACACCTCGACCAGTTTTTCGGTCTGCGACTCCACACCCTTAGCCGAATCGATGACCACAATGACGCTATCGACAGCCGTCAGCGTGCGGAAAGTGTCTTCGGCGAAATCCTTATGGCCAGGCGTATCCAAAATGTTGATTTTGATGCCTTGGTAATCGAAGCCCATGACGGAAGTGGCAACGGAAATGCCACGCTGCCGCTCGATTTCCATCCAGTCGGAAGTGGCTGTCTTCTTGATTTTGTTCGACTTGACGGCACCTGCCACCTGAATGGCACCACCGTAAAGCAAAAGTTTCTCGGTCAAAGTGGTCTTACCCGCGTCCGGGTGACTGACGATGGCGAAAGTCCTCCGCCTGTTGATTTCTTCAATAAACGACATCGTATTAAGTTTAAAAAAAAAGCAACCCTATTTGGGTTGCTCGCTTTTGAGCGGTCCGGACGAGGCTCGAACTCGCGACCTCCTGCGTGACAGGCAGGCATTCTAACCAAACTGAACTACCGGACCAGCCTTTGAAAAAGAACTCTATTGCTTTGCTTTGCGAGTGCAAAAGTACAACCTTTTTCATTCTCCGCAAGCGTTTTTTTACTTTTTTTTCAATTATTTTCAATCATAAAATATAACACACTAATTTACAGAAAGATAAATTTTGAACTTTTTTCATTCAATTGCGTAAACAAAAGCCCGTTCACCGATGTTTTTATAAGATAGCCCCATGTTTTCCGCCTGATTCATCCATTTTTCGGCCAGATAATACGGCACGGAACCATCTATCAAGAGGCAATTCACGGAATAATTAATCAACAATTTGTCAACATTTGGCTTTTGTTTGCCTGTAACCACGAGAAAATCGACTGGAATACGATAATCCAAGCTATCGGTTGCGGCCTCACTTTCCTGCCAAAACGCAATCAAAGTGCCGCCAAATGAAACGAGATTATCCTTTTTTCGGATAAAAGCATTTTCAAAATCATTATCCGTGAAAACGATTTCGGGACGAGACGAAAGACTACATTTCGCCCAATTGCCTTTTAAGCTGTAATCTATCGTACTTTCATCGGCGACCAAAGCCGTATCGCACAACAAAACATGCTGATTGCCTTTCACGAAATCGACAGCCGTATGTTTGCGCAGACTATAAAAAACGATTTCGTCCTGTTTTTCCACTTTGTATTGCCGAATCGTGACGGAAAACACAAAAAGCAAAGCCGCCGAAAGCATGGCAATGAAAAAGCCACGGCGGCGTGTCGTGACCAGCAGAATCACGAAAAGGAACAGCAGCAAAAGCATCGTGAATTCCATTCCGTTGATGTAGATACCTTTAATAATAGAAAGCGGCAGGCTTTCGACCCATGCAATCAAAGTGTTCATCAGATACACCGCACCCCAAACCAAATAGCCGACCGCGACATTTATATAAGGTATCCACGAGACTAAGAGCAAAATCATTCCGCCCATAATCACCACGAAAGAAATCGGGGTCATAAACAAATTGCTCAGCCAGAAGTAAACGGTAAATTGATGGAAGTAAAACAAGGTGAACGGCATGGTGGCAAACTGTGCGGCAAGTGCGACAGCCGTAATCTCCCAAACTTTGTCCAACAGCTTGTTTTTGAAGCAGAACCAGCCATATATCGGTTTTTGCAGCAACACTATGCCGACAACTGCAACGTAGGAAAGCAGGAATCCGATTTCAAACAAATTGTTCGGATTGATACACAGCAGGACCAACGCCGAAGCCGCAATCGAATTGATGGCAAAACCTTTCCTGTGCAGCAGTTCACCGAAAACCACGAAACTAATCATCAGTGCCGAGCGCATAATGGATGGCGAAAGACCTGCAATCATGGCGTAGAACCAAATCAGAGCCAAAAGGAGCAACTGCTTGAGCGTTTTCTGCCATTTCTTTCGATTCAGGAAACTCAGCAGCAACGAAGCCAGCAGGTAAATGATGCCGACGTGCATACCCGAAACGCACAAAATGTGCATCGAGCCTGCCGCCACATAATTCTGACGCACCTCGGCAGGAAGACTGTCGTCATAACCCAACAGAATGGCCGCTGCCACGCCAAACTCATCGCCATCCAAGCCGCAACGCTGCAACGAACGCAACAGCACATCGCGGAAACGATAGGAAAAAGCATACAGCGGATTAGCCTTATTCGCCTCTAAATCAACCCAATCATCCGCTTTCAAATAGATTTGTCCCGTGATGCCTTTGCGGAAAAGATAATCACGGTAATCAAATTCCTCGGGATTTTTCGGTGCCGAAACTTCACCTATCGGCAAAGGAAATGCAATCAAATCTCCATAGCGCAATTGCATTGCCGCATCCGATTTCTGAAAATACGCCATGACTTTACCCGAAACCGTGCGCAACTCCGATGAATCGGAATACTGGCTGTCCAAGTCCAGAATGACTTTCAGGGAGTTTTCCTTTTCGGTCGGGCAATCGTAAACGCGTGCCACATAGCAATTTGCATCCGCTTCAAAATTACGGAAATAAGTTTTTTGGATGGAAACATCATGTGCTTGCGTCATGGTATAGCCTGCACAAAACAGATAGCAGGAAATCACCACACCGAAAATCCAGTTCAAGCGTGGTTTGGTGCAAAACCGCGAAGCCAGAACAGTGATGAAAAACAGAGCCAAAGCTATGAAAATCAAAGCCGAAGGCATCAATCGGAAAGTGGGGAAGGACACAAAGCACCAAATACCTAAAGCGAAAGGCCAAAGGATACGGAGGAATGGATATTTGCCCCAAGTACTCATATTGAGGCAACAAAAATAAGCCTATCAGTTGATTTTTCCAAGTTTTGTGCAAGCATCTTTCAAATGTTTTTTGAACGGTATCATCAGAGAGACTTTCAGTTCCAGAGCTTGCATTCGGCGTGTTCCCAATGTTTCATGTTCGATGTCGCCCCAGCCTGAGAAAACAGGTTCGAGATTCATCTCTGCATCAGAAAAATCATTCATTAAGCCAAAATTGAAGGCAAAGTCAACTTTCAGATACATCTGCAAACGATTGACTTGCAGGTGCTGACGAATGCCCACACCAATCAAAGCACTTATCTCGTAGGGACGTGCGTTGGCTTTCGTCAAATCCATTTCGTAGTCCGTCGAACCATAAAATGGATTCTCTTTCAGGTAAGTGCGATGCCAAGCCATGTTGCCATTCAGCAAAAGGCTGAAGTTGGGTGCGACAAAAGCATAGAAGCGCGTATTGCTTTCATAACCAAAGTAATAGCTTATCGGAATCCTGAAATCCAAGCAATTCATAGTCAATCGGTAATCGATATGTGCAGTGTTCGTTTCGGTGAAACTTGTCTGAAATTCAGTGTCAAAGGATTTCCGTGTGCCACGGACGGCATACAAAGCATTGAAGCCAAGCGAAAAATGGCTGTTTCCATTCCATTCCATAGCCACACCTCCCACAGGACCAAACAAACCCAATGGTTTTGCCTTGGTTACGTCGGAGTAAATCATATCGCTATACGAACCTCCAGCTATCACTCCAATGCTGAGTTTGCTTGTATTACGGCAAATATAGCTTTTCTGTCTTAAAGGCTTGTTGCCGCCAACTTGTGCGTTGAGCTGAGCCAAAGACAAAAGCTGCACGATTAGCAATAATCCCCAAATCCTTTTCATAGCCGCTGATATTTAATGAATTGTTGAAAGACAGTTGACATTCAATGAATTATCGTACCAAGTGCAAGTGTCGGCCAACCCGTCATAATCTCTGAAGACAAAAATTGATTCCGCCGGATATACCGAAGTAGGGACAATGGAATCGTTATATCTCAAGATTTTGTAGCCATACATGAAATTTTCGACTCCCTTCGGAGTGAATTTGCCGGAGAGTACGACTGCATGGACGGGATGTCCATCAGTAGAAGGCTCTTCCATATAGTAAGCCGTAAACAACAAATGATGCTCGGCTGTCTCATGGCCTGTCATATACACAGGCGATATGAAATGGCAATGCTGTTCCTCGGAACTCATACTGTAGTAATCAGCGATTTGCAGATATTGATTCGCTAAACGATGATAATGTGTGACAGGTGTAACGCTGCCAATCGGCGGACAATAAGGTGGTTGCAGATTCGTTGCCACATACTGATGGTTCGACTTGAACTGCAAATCAACTAAGGGCGGCACGTCGCCAAAATAAATGTTTTCCTCACCATAAAGTGCCAGCAAATCGGCTGGCAGGAAGTCTGTGATAAATGGAATGTCCTGGGGGTCGTTTATCAAAACCGTTTCATTGCCGTCTTTCACGCACGAAGCGAAAGACAGAACAAAAAAGGTAAAAATCGGAAACAGCAATTTGTTTTTCATAACAATCATTTGTTTATCAATATTTTGAAAGTCTTCAAAATGCCGCTGTTATTGATGACCAGATAGCATAATCCGCTGTCAATGTCGTGAATGAAATAAGGGAAAGTCTTTGTCATTCCATCAAGATTCAGACTGAATTCATCGACGAGCGAACCATTCACATTGTACAATCTTATAATGGTTTCTCCTGTCAAACTGCCAAAGCCAATCATTACTTCGCCTGATGTCGGGTTTGGACTGACCGAAACGCATTCCATATTTTCCTCAACGCCAAAATAAGAAGTCTTGATGGAAAAATCGTTTGTCACCGAATCGCAGCGGTTGACGACGGTGGCGTGAAGGTCGACAGGCTCAAGCAAATATGAGTAAATGTATAAGGTGCAGGTTTCGCCTTTGCCATGCGGCTCAATGTACCAATTCGGGCAATCGACCGACCAAATGACCGTGTCGAATTGGCACCGGTCATCTTCAAGTCGGATGCTGTAATTGTAAACGCTGATATGTGTTTCGCTGCCGCCAATCGGCCAATGGTCTCCTACGATGGTGTGATTTGGTGTGTAATTCATGCTGAGATACATTTCTACAAGGCTGTCGCATCCAAATACATTGTCGAAAGTCTGGTAATAAACTCCCGATTCTTCATAATCCATTTCATTCCATGAATACACATTGCATCCTTGGTCGTCAAAAGAAGATCCGTTGCTGTGATAAACCGTCAAATCCATGGAAATCAAGCTATCGCATCCCAAAGCGGTTGGCACATTTTCCAAATATTGACCGCTTTCGCGAAAGACTTTGTTATTCCAGACCAACGAGTCGCAAACATAGGTCTCGAGATAGCCTTGTATGGGAATGGAAACCCACTGGCGGATGGTGTCGGTACAAGCGTTTTCGCTAAGACCTGCCACCAAAGTGACTTCATAATCGCCCGGAGGAAACGAATGATACGGATTCATTTCCGTTGAAGTGGTTCCGTCGCCAAAATTCCACCACGCCGCTTCGCATGTACCACCATCGGGACTTGGTGTCACGCCATCATTTGAAATCGTGCTGTGGTTTCTGAAACGGAATACATTAATGCATTCCTGGGGAACAATTTCATAATCTGCCAATGGATAACGGCTTAACATAGAAGCGTTTAACTCAAAATTACAGTCGGCGCAATCAACAAACGACACAAGGCAACAAAGCAGACGCGATCCACCGGTGGAAACAGTAACAGACTGATTGACAGACAATGTCGTTTCAGGGTCGTCGCGGTAATACCACCGATAATTGAATCCGTCGGGAGCATGAAATGTGTTGGTCCCCACATCGCCACACAGTTCGCCCGTCATTTTCTTGTGTCCGCATTTCAAGATGAAGTAGGCATAGCCGTAATGTGCGCTAAATCCACAGTCGTAAGTCGTTAATCGTACCCTGATTGTCCTGCCATGATAGGGAGTCATATCAAGGCCGATAGTCGTCCAGTCTTTGTACAAAACATCATAAACAGCATGCCATCCCAAAGACTGGTCGGCGATGAAATCGGCAAAGGCACAAACAGAATCAATCAAATTGTTATCGGTATCAAGAATTGCGAAAGTGAAACGGGGCTGATATTCAGGTTCATGACTCGGATCTTGCAAAACGACTGCATACCTCATTATCAGCAAATCCGACTCTAATGTGTCAACCTGATATTCAATGGAAATGCTCTCAGCCTGGCCTCCTGAATGACAATTCCCCAACCGAACCGAATAATCTTCCCCTGCAGGAATCGTATATATTGGTACATTCGGATCCCTCGATCTTACCGTGTTTACCGTATGTCTGCTACTCATGTCGGCCTGTCCGAAATCAATGACACCTCTATGTTGATATGGATTTTCATAATCGCCATAAGTGCAGGTGATATTGGGTGCCGTCAAATCGGAAAGGTCGAAACAGTTTTGTGCGGAAGCGGAGACAAGCAGCAACAAAGCCAATGACAAAAAATAAAACTTTTTCATACGCAAATGATTTGTTGAGGCAAAATTATGGAAGCGCACAAAACAAGTCAAGAATTCCGTAATAAAAAATTATAAGTT
>JAGHSL010000010.1 GCA_018065885.1 Candidatus Limimorpha equi | reverse complement strand
TCTTTTTCAGCAAGGTCTGTTGCATTTCGCCCATGTCGTAGCCGTTTTCAAGCACTTCTTCCTCCGACGGCACTTCAGGCAGATGCCTGTTTGCACGGATAAAGTTCTCCAGTTCGTGCAATCCCATGAGTTTGTAATCGTCGGCAAACACATGGTCGGGCCAGTTGTCGGCTTCGGCAATGTAGACCTCGGTAGTGATGATGCCGCCATTGACCGCCAGGGAATAGTCGTCCTGATAGTTCTCGATGTTGATGCCGACCTTGCCGTTCAAGGAGATTCTCTGCGCATTCATATCGATGGCCTCATTCCCTGAAAGACGGATTCGGGAAGCCTCCATCGACATCGTTTCGGGAACGGAAACTGAAAAATCGCCGGTTCCTTCATTCTTCATGAAGATGCGCTCCGATCCGAAACAATAAGCATCGGCATCGAATATCACCTTGTTGTTTCCCGCGCTGAATCGCATCTTGCGGTCTGCTCCAACCGATAGGAAGTGTTCCCTGTCCTGAATTTGGATGTAGGCGGAATCGGTGGACTGATTGGTCGATTGGATAATCATTCCGGCAGTTTCATGCGGGTCGGAAATGATATGAAACTTCGCCTCGGGCACCGCCGCACCGATGCCGACTTTACCCGTGTTGTAAAGATTGTCCTTCCCATCGTTGTCCGAACGGGTGATGAACAGGGTCGGATTCACACTGTTCAAGCCCAGCATAATGCCATCGGTAGAATTGTATAAAGGATAGGCCGGATTATTGATGATGCCACATCCTAAAGTCAATGAATAATCCTGTTCGGTAATGGTGTTGGAACCAATCGAAACAGATGCTAATCCAAGTGCTTGATTGTTAAGTCCAATCGAAACGCTGCTGAAATTCCGAGCGTATGCTTCCAAGCCCATGGCGACGGAGCCTTCGCCGAAAGCTCTGGCATGGTAGCCACAGGCAAACGAAAACTGATGCGTCGCCTTGCTACGCTTCCCAAGAGCAAAGGCACTCTCGCCCGTAACCGTGTCGTTTTCTCCGAATGCAAACGACTGATTCCCGTCGGCCACGCTGTTCAAGCCGCCAGCAAATGAGTTTTCACCATTCGCCTTGCAGTTATCACCGATATTTGATGAGTGCAGTCCGTCGGAAGAATACCCCTGCCAAAAGTGGATTCCACCATACCGTCCGCTTTGAGCAACTGAAACTTGGGATGTCGATACAAACATTAATAATCCCAAAAACACTTTTATTATTTTATTTGTATTACGCATATTCATTTGATTTTTAATTTGTTAATTAATAACGGTTGCAATACGAAGAAAGCCAATACGGGCTTTTCACGCTATGAAACCTTTCATTTTTTGACAAACTTTCCCGCCGAACTTACCTTCTCGCCGGAAAAGATGGTATAGGCGTAGATGCCAGGCTCGAAATCCGCAATTCCCACGGTGAGCGCATTGCCCTCCCCACGGATGATGCGGCTCATGACCAAGCGTCCCATGGCATCGCTGATGCTGATGCGGTGTTCCTTGCCTGTCGGCAGACCTGAAATGTCGAAATGAATTTCATCGCTGGCGGGATTTGGGAAGACCAAGGCTTCCAACTGCTCCTTGGGTATTTTGCTCACGCCACAAGGTATCGGATTGAAGTCCTCGCGCGACATCTTCATGAGCTTGCATATAGCCATGTTTTCGTATGACTTGCAATTTTGAATCGGAAACAGACAAGATCCATCTTCAAACGACAATATGAATTGTGAACTATAATCAATGTATTCTTCATCGTTAAAAAATTTGGAGCCTAACACTTCCAAATCCTTGTCGAAAAGGAATACACCAGTTATGTCGGGCCAACCCATTGACTTGAACGAAAAGTATATGCCATACATCGTGGAATCGTTCACACTTGTCATACCATTACGAAACAACGCATTCTCGCACATGGTGTCGTTATGGCAGACCGTCTCGCACTGTTCCACGTAACCATCCAGATTGATTTTCGCAAGGCCCAAATGCCAATTTTCTATTACGTCATCGTTTTTGTCGCCAAGGAGCAGCAACTCATGGTCGGAATACCAATAATCCGAACAGGCAGCGGGCAGAAAATAGGGCATGTAGCCATCCTTCATCTGATATTCTCTCACAAAATTGAAGTCATCATCATAAAAGAGGCAGGAAAGCCAGCCACCGGTTCCTTCGCCTAAAACGATGATGTTGCCTGTCAGCGGCTCTTTCAGCAGCTGGCAACATTCGTACTGATTGATGTACTGTTCGGGAGAGCCTGCTTCTCCCACCACATAGCGTTTGCCCAGAATGTTGGCGTCCTCGTCGAAACGGTAGAAGTAAGCACGGCTATTGTTGACATTGTTGGCGTCTCTTTTCCTGTAGGCACCCGATAAGATGACCGTGCCATCGTTGTCCAAGAGCAAAGCGCCGCTTTCCACAGCATCGGCTATGGAATCCTTTTCGTAGCGGCGGATCGACACGATGTTGAGGTCCTTGTCGATAATCATGGTAAAAATCCAGTTGCCGAGGCCAGAAACCGTGTCTTGGGCTATGCCGGCAGAAAAATAATTGCCATTGCGGAGCTGGATGATTGACAACAGATAGGTGCCGTAGTATTCAGCATCAATGTAATTGGCAATCTCGTATTCGCCATTAGTAGACACTTTGGCAACCCATGGATATAAGAAGGTCCTATTTGTTCCATAATAGCCAATCATTACGGCATCACCATTCGAATCAACGGTTCCACCTAATAATCCGGTCAACCTATCAGGGATTGTGAAATCCAACACCCATTGCTGGGCTGCTGCCGTTTGCAGCAGCCCAAGCATGAAGATGAAAGCGACAAAGCGTTTCATAACCGCACAATTTGATTAGTGTTCAATCAGGTTCTGTTCCTCAATCAGTTCGTCGAGCACAAAGACAAGGCGGGCGTATGTCGCTTGGGTTTGATGATACAGGTATCTGTTCGGGTCTATTCCAATCTCATCTCCAGTAATAATGCAACTCACCAAATGGTAGCCAGCAAGTCCGGTGTTATTCGGAACGAGGTTATAGAGACATTCCATTTCACCGTTAAAATACAGGTTCATGTCGGTCCAGTCGATACATTCGCCATACATTGAATGACGGTAGAACAGGTTGGGATAGCCTGTGCCGTCAAATGTTCTAGGTGTAAGGTCGACATACTCCCAGTGTCCTCCTGGGCGTGGAGGCAATGCCATCTGCTGGTAAATCTTCCAATAGATGTTTTCCTCAATCTGTTTGTCGGCACCACTGTCAAAACCGCCTTCAGTGCATCTTCCCAAAGGGAACTTGTATTTCCAAATGTCGGTCGTGTCAAAAGGATGGTACGGCAAAGTGTCAACTACCTTTCCTATCTTTCCCGAAGTGCCTTTGCAGTTCAGCGAAAGCGCATCCCCCCGCATGTTTTCGGTTTCAATGGTGAGGCTAAGATAGCCCTTGTCGGATGAGAAACCATCGTTCAGGAATGCTTCGCGGGCATTTTCAATGACCTGTTCATAGGCAACCGCGACATCCGATGTCAATACTTCTCCGTTACCATTCAGAGGAAGTTCGATGGTGAATTCGTGTGTCGAAACGGCTTCATAGTACTCCGTTGCCTGTCCATAAACCACATTGAACAAGTCGCTGATATTCGCAACTGCTTCGTCGGCTGGCATCGTTTCATCGCTTTTCATCGCGGACGGATTCTCGCGATAAGCCGTAACCAGCTTGTTGAAACCCACCAAACGGCTGACGATTTCATCGTTCAGATAGTCGTTGATTTCCGTTGGATTGCCGTTGTCAGCCTGAGGTTCGCCCTCCTTTTTGCAGCCCACCAAAACGACTGCAACGATAGCGGCAACCATAAACTTTGCCAATGTGTATTTAATTGTTTTCATTTTGTTTAAAGTTTAAGTTAATGATTTGCTTCGCGTTATCACGCCCGCCAGCGGTGTTTTATTGCGTCCTCAACGCTTGCAGCCATCTACTGCAAACTGTGGTGAATTATCCTCACCGCCTGTTTTCTGTTCTTTTCCTCCCCCGCAAACGGCAGACGCTTGATGGCGAGGGACAAAGGTAATGAATTTATTCATAGTCATGTAACATTTGGTTGATTTTAAACTAAAGATTAGGTCGCGGGGTCACGGGAGCGCGAGGTTGCGGGAACCCGGAGCCCCGCAATCCCGAAGCCTCGGTTACCCTTCCTTAAATGTTGAACTTTCCCATCAGGCTGCCTTGCGCGTTGCTGAAAACAACAAGGTAGTTGCCTGACGGCAAGTTGCTGAGCGAAATCTGCACGCCGTCGTTGGCTTGTGCGTATACGGTTTCGGTATTGACAACCGCGCCCGTGGCGTTGCTGACGGTAATGTTCAGGCTTCCCAAATCGGCATGGAAGTCGACATAGAGGTTACTGCCATCGTGCGATGCACTGATGGGTTCGGATTGGGAACGGCCTGTAGGTTTAAATTCACCTCTTAATACAATATCGTTTTCCCCTTCGCGCATGGCGAAACCAAAATTTGCATTTGCCATGAGGCAAAACATTGCGATTAGAATTGTAAATGTGCGCTTCATATTGCTGTGTTTTGATGACACCGCAAAAGTCTACATAAAAAAAGCCATTCCAAGCTTTTTGAGGCTAATATGTTTTTAAGAAATTGTAAATCAAACAGATAAAACCATATCCATTCCAAACTTTCCGGGGTTTTGCTCTGAATCTATTTTGGCAATTGGTTTTGTATTTGATTGTAAAACAACGGAATAAATGACTTTTCTTTAATATTCCGTTTTTTTTACACTCCAGAAAAGCTTTTCGTCCATTCCAAACTTTTTTGGGTAGAAAAAAACGGCAATTTATTATGATTCAACGAAATAAGCGAATTTTTATTCCAAACTTTTTTGCTCCAAAATCTTGTGTTCGACAAGTGTTTTCCTTACTTTCATGCGGTTTTTATCCACCATGTTGACGGAATTCTTCAAAAGAATGGCTTCCGTTTGGCGCGGCACTCCCATCAAGAGGAACACGGCGGTCTTAAACTCTTCATCGGTCAAACCGGGGCATTTCTTGCGAATGTTTTTGACTACATTGGGATAGATTTCGTCAGCCACTTTCAGTGCCGCAGTCCAGAAATCGGATTTTCCATACATGGAACTGCACAAGCTTACAAGGAGAGCCTTGTCGCCGGTGTTCAGGCGGTAAACCTCCATGTTGCAAAGAAGCCTGAACTGTTTTTTCAGACTTTCTTCCTTGTAGGTATTGGCGACATTCAGCAAATCCAAGGTCTTTTGCTGCAGGTCGGTTTGGCCTTCCTGCTGCTTTTTCTGACTGTCGAGTTCGTTTTGCAGCTCCATGGTCTGCTGCTTGAACGAAAGGAAACTGTCTTTCAACTGTGTCATTTCCTTTTCGCGGCGCAAAAAGATAAACAACATCACAGAAAGGAACAAAGCCAGCGACAGCAAGGCAAAAACCAAAACAATGATGGTTTTCCGCCGTTGGGCAAGCTGTTGGTAGTATTGGTTCTGCTGCGCTTCGAAATCGTATTTCTGTTGCGCTTCATATACCGATTGTTGCAAGCTTTTATGGTATTCGTCGGAAACGGCATTTATGTTTTGCTGTTGAAAATAATAAGCTGTATCCATATTTCCAATGCTTGCCTCAAATTTTGCCAATAAACTATAAATGGCGGCCCGTTCAGAACCATCTTCTACATCTTTCACTTCTTCTTGCAACTTTTCAGCATAATATTCAGCCGAATCCAATTCGTCCATGCCCAAGAACAAATTGGCATAATTCAAGTGAAGACGTATGCTGTCGTTATCGGCTACACCTACTGAGACTGACTGTCTCAACAGACGAAGCGATTCCTCATAATCCCCATTTTCCCTATACACTATGCTCATCGTGTTCAGGATATAGCTTTCTTCCATTTCATTCTCAGCATCTCTTGCTTGCTCTAAGCCCTTTTCAAGATAATGCAAGGCACTGTCGTTTTCGTGCTTCAAAGCAAAAGTCTGCCCTAAAATCCTATGTATCTGCGCCTTTTTAGACAAATTGTTGGCATAATATTTATCGGCTTCCATAAAGTTCTCCACCGCCTCATCATAATAGCCGGTATTGTAATTCAGATTTCCCAAATAATGCTTTGCCTTTGCCATAAGCGCACTGTCGGCGTTCTGGCTTGCCAAGGCGAAGGCCTTGTTGTAGGCATCGACGGCGGCATCGGTCTGGCCTTGCGCTTCCAGCACGCAGGCACTGTAAAGCGTGGCTTTCGTAAGCTGTGGCAAATCCTGCTTTTTCTCGTAATAGCGGCAGGCCTCAAAGATGGCGGTGTCGTTTTTCAGCTCCTTAAAACTCAGATAAGCGGCTTTCGCATGGAGCAAGGCATACTTCATGTGGTCGGCATGGCGGAGCGAAAGGTCGGGGTTAAGGATGGAATCGAGGCTGGCCAAGGCCGCTTCGGGATTGGTATCAATGCTTTGTTCCGCCTTGTGTAACTGTGCCTTAGGGTCAACGGGAGGCTTGCAGGCCGTGAAGAAGGCCGCCAAAAAGAACAGGAGAATATATAGCTGCTTGTGTCTTGTCATTGCGTCAGTGAATATGGGTGCAAAGGTAGGAATATTATTGCAGCAAAAGAAGACCGTCATGCATAACGTTTGGCAACAATATACAATTTGATCTTTTTATAACCAAAACAATCAAAACCCACAAAACTTTACTCTATCCGCCTCCGAATCTCGCAACCGCTCGATTCGTACCCGGCAGAGCATCGGAGATGCGGAACCCGATGACCCCCGATTAGGGGGAATCGGACAAGAGAGAAAAAAGATTTGCGAGAGATTTATGAAAGATTTGTTTCCAAAAAAAAGGCAATAACATCCAATTTGTTTTTTTAAACCAAAACAATCAAAACCCACAAAACATTTTTCTATCCGCCTCCGAATCTCGCAACCGCTCGATTCAAACCAGCCTTTCGGCTTTTTCAACTAACATCTTTCATTTGGGTCTAAAAGTATATAGATGCCTCAGATTTTGTTACTTTGTTACTTGTTACTTTGTTACAAACGACATTTTCAATGTTCCCGTTATGTTACACATGATAAAATTATTAATTATAAGTATGCAAAATTAGTTTACATATTGAAAGCGAGACATCGAGGTCGCGGGAATGCGAGGCAACTCGAAATCCCGAAGCCTCGAGACCTCGAAATCCAAATTGAAGTTTAATTTTGAACAGTTTCTTATATTATTTCTGTGGGTGATGATTTTCATCAGAAAGGCTAAAAGTAACAAAGTAACAGTAACAAAGTAACATTGGTTTGCCAGTAGTCATCGCATCACCGGCAATAGCTTTTGTCCCTATCGACACAAGGGCATCTCCAACTGCAATAAGAGATGACATGGAGAAAAGCAAGGGATGACATGGAGGCGGTGATGCCCAGGGTACTGGCTGAACCATGGGCGACGCGCGAAAAATATTGCAGCAAAAGATTCTACAGAGATAAATGGCATCCGTGTTTTTTGTTGACCGCGAATTAGGCGAATCAAGCGAATGTGGCCTTGCTGGCGCAAGTCCTTGCCTGCCGGACGCAGAATGATAATCTCACAGACCCACGACGAAGTCATGGAATACGCGAAGCGGATTCCCTATTAACTACGTTGAAATGTAAATTCGGCGTAGCCAATCTTCGATTTCGCCGAATTCGTAATATTCGCGATTGAAAAAACAATCGCTGATGAAAAAAGACAATCGAAGTAAGAAGTCGAATCAGAATACGCAATATGTTCGGTTTTGCCGCAAGAGCATCGGAGATGCGAAACCCGATGATCCCCGATTAGGGGGAATCGGACAAGAGAGAAAAGAGAGATTAATGATAGATTTGTTTCAGATTTGTTTCCCCAAAAAACAACTTGGGGTCTGAAAGCATACTATTGCATAACGTTTTTCCATCCGTTTAACATTTTAACATTTAACATTTCGAAGTGTCTGCAAAGCCAAAAATGATTTCTCTAGTTAGAGAAAAAAATTTCCCTAGTTAGAAAAATGAAATTCCGCCTTTTTCGCATGCGGCCGTCATGATGTTAAACGTTAAAATGTTAAATCGTTAAATCCATCGTCTAACGTCCCATAATTCACAAAATGCAATCAAAATCAGTAAGGATTTTCCGTAGGATTTTTTTGCAGGATTTGGAGAAAATCTCCAACAAAAATCCTAACTGAAAATCTCTCTGAAAATGTTTCTACGATTCTTTCTCTTTGGGTCGGGCAAAGCCCTCAAAATCCCAACCGAAAATCCATCTGAAAATCTTAACTGAAAAAATCATAATGTGTTTTTGAGCGAAGTCGCTTTTTGATTTCCTTTTCATTTTCCCGATTGTGCCATCAACTGTATAATCCCTTTTTCCTTCCCGATTTGAAAGCATATCCTACCGAACGGCTACCGAATGGCTACCGAATGGCTACCGAAGGGTTGAAGCCGAAGAAACGACGAAGAAACCCTGAAAGAACAGCGAAGAAAATCCGTCCCTGACTCCTTGATGAACATGTGGTGGGTGCTATATGGTGGGTCGTCAATCCCCAAAAAAACAAATTATCAACAGGCAGTTTTCGTTTCGACAGGCTCAACGAGCTGTGTAACCTGAATAATTTAAAAATCCAAAAGTCAAAAAGTCTAAGTGTCAAAGTGTCAAAATGTCAAAATGTCTAAGTGTCCAAAAGTCCACTAAATGACGGTTTTACCCCCATGCAAATTAAATCCCACCTTATTTAAAAAGCGACCGTTTTTTTCCCTACCTTTGCAGCCGAATATTCAAAATACGTTTTTTTTATAATTTTATTCGAATAAATCATGAATCCATCACACATCGAGCACATCGGAATCGCTGTTACCAGCTTGGAAGAATCCATTCCATTCTTCGAGAACCTTCTTGGCACGAAATGCTATGCCATTGAAGAAGTTGCAGACCAGAAAGTGAAGACCGCTTTCTTGCGCTGCGGACAGACCAAAATCGAACTCCTTGAACCTACAAGCCCTGAAAGCACCATCGCCACTTTCATCGAAAAGAACGGTGGCCGTGGCGGTATGCACCACATCGCTTTCGCAGTCGAAAACCTTGAAGGTCAGCTTGAACAGGCCAAGGAACTCGGCATCCGCCTCATCGACCAGACCCCACGCGGTGGCGCCGAAGGCCTGAGCATCGCTTTCCTGCACCCGAAATCAACTTGCGGCGTTCTGACTGAGCTTTGCGAAAACAAGAACAAGTAAGAAAATCCTTTCCAAGCCGCTGCAGGCAGTGAAACCCGAACATTGGCGAGGGTTCACACGTTGTTGTAATGCTTGCGTTACGACGGTTTGGGCATTTACAAAAAATAAAATCCTCTAATATCCTATTCAAATCATGTTAATTGAACAGAAAATTCAGGAATTGTTAGACAAGCGCAACGAAGCCCGCTTAGGCGGTGGCCAAAAGCGCATTGACTCTCAACATGCGAAGGGCAAAATGACTGCCCGCGAACGCATCGCTATCCTTCTCGACGAAGGTAGCTTCGAAGAGACTGACATGTTTGTCACACACCGTACCACTGACTTCGGCCTCGACAAGCAGCAGTATCTCGGCGACGGCGTCGTCACCGGTCACGGTACTATTGACGGTCGCGTCGTTTACGTCTATGCTCAGGATTTCACCGTTTTCGGCGGTGCATTGAGCGAGACCATGTCATTAAAGATCTGTAAGGTGATGGACCAGGCCATGAAGGTCGGCGCTCCTGTCATCGGCATCTGCGACTCAGGCGGTGCCCGTATCCAGGAAGGCTCACGCAGCTTGGCAGGTTACGCCGAAATCTTCCAGCGTAACATCAACGCATCAGGTGTCATTCCTCAGATTTCAGCCATCTTCGGCCCTTGCGCCGGTGGTGCCGTTTATTCACCGGCTTTGACCGACTTCATCCTCATGACTCAGGACAACAGCTACATGTTCCTCACTGGACCAAAAGTCGTGAAGACCGTCATCGGTGAAGACGTTTCAACCGAAAACTTAGGTGGTGCCAAGATTCACGCACAGAAGTCAGGCGTGGCACACTTTGCCGTCGAAAACGAAGAAGAAGGCCTCAACCTCATCCGTCGCCTCATCTCCTTCCTGCCTCAGAACAACATGGAGGATGCTCCTGTCGTCGAGTGCAACGACCCAATCGACCGCATGGAAGATGCCCTGAACCAGATTATCCCTGATAACCCGAACAAGCCTTATAACGTTGCCGACATCATCAACGCTGTGGTCGACAACGGCGACTTCCTCGAAGTCCATAAGAACTACGCCAAGAACATCATCGTCGGCTTTGCCCGTCTCGATGGCATTTCGGTGGGTATCGTCGCCAACAACCCGGCCTTCTTCGCTGGCGTTTTGGACTGCGACGCTTCACGCAAAGGCGCACGTTTCGTCCGTTTCTGCGATGCCTTCAACATCCCGATCATCACTTTCGTCGATGTTCCAGGCTTCCTGCCAGGCACTGGCCAAGAATATAACGGCATCATCGTCCACGGTGCAAAACTGCTGTATGCCTACGGCGAATCGACCGTCCCGAAGATTACCGTCACACTGAGAAAGTCGTATGGTGGTTCACACCTCGTCATGGGCTGCAAGCAGCTTCGTAACGACGTCAACTACGCATGGCCGACAGCCGAAATCGCCGTCATGGGCGCATCAGGTGCTGTTGAAGTGCTCGATGGCAAGAAGATTGCCGAAATCACCAACCCAGACGAACGCGCTGAATTTGTCGCCAAGAAGGAAAAGGAATACCAAGACAAGTTTGCCAATCCTTACGAGGCAGCCAAGTTCGGTTACATCGACGATGTGATTGAGCCACGCAACACGCGTTTCCGCATCATCCGTGCCCTGCACACGCTCGAGACCAAGCGTCTGGCCAATCCTGAAAAGAAACACTCTAACATTCCACTGTAAACTGTAAGGAAATGAGTCTGTCACATTTTCAAATATTAGCGGCACACGAACCTTGGGTTTATTCCAAAGGTTGGGTTGTCACCATTGCAGGTTTCTGCATCGTCATCATCGCCTTGTTCATCCTTTCGATGATTTTCCGCGGCATTGCCTCTTATTTCTCAAAACAAGATGCAAAGAAGATTGCCCCTGAACAGAAAAAGATTGAAACAAAGCCTGTCGTGAAAGCAGAAACAAAGGTTGCCGCAGAAGGTGAAATCCCTGCCGAAGTGCTCACCGCCATCGGCATGGCCCTTTACCTCTCCACGAATCTTCATGATGAAGAAAGCAACGTCCTCACAATCGAAAGAAGACAAACTTCTTGGAACGCTAAAAGTTACGGAGTTAGACATTGGAATCGTTAATTTGTTGGGATTCAAGATTTAAAAATTTAATGATTTAAACATTTAAAGATTTAATGATTTAAAGATTTAAAGATTTAAAGATTGGATTCCGGTTAGAAAATTTAGATAAAATGAAAAAATTTAAATTCACCATTAGTGGTAAAGCATACGAAGTGGAAGTGCAGAACATTGAAGGCAACATCGCCGACGTCAATGTGAATGGCACTCAGTATAAAGTGGAAATGGAAGAGCAGGCTGCTCCTGTCGTGAAGCCTGTTGCCCGTCCTGCCAAGACCCAAAGCGCCGCTCCTGCACAGCAGGCTGAACCGGCTGCCAAGAAGGCTGCCGCCGGCGGTCCTGGCCATAAGATGGAAGCTCCTCTTCCTGGCACCATCATGCAGATTTACGTCAAGGAAGGCGCTGCCGTCAAGAAGGGCGACAAGCTGTTGATGTACGAAGCAATGAAGATGGAAAACAACCTGCTCGCAGAATGTGACGGCACCGTTACCGCCATCAACTGCCGTCAGGGCGACAATGTTCTTCAAGGTGATGTTTTAATCGTAATCGGATAAGGACATGCTGGGAAAGAAAAGTATTTACAGAAAGCCTGTGACAATCCTCGCCACTTTGGCCCTGCTCATCCTCTTTAACTTTGCCGTTGTGAACAACCCGCTGTTTGCAACCAAGGTTAGCGAGCTGTTTGCGCAGACCGAAGAAGTGACGGACATGACTGTCGAAGAAGGCATCGCTCAACAGGCCGATTTGGTCGACACCATGATTGCCGACTCAATGCCTGCTGTTGAAGAAGAG
>JAGHSL010000365.1 GCA_018065885.1 Candidatus Limimorpha equi | reverse complement strand
CCACGCGTCATGTTTGATTAAAAACTTGAATGGACACACTTTTTCATGTCAAGAATTAAAGAATTTGAGAAGCCTAACGGACAACGCGCTACAGAAGCATATTCGAATTTGAGCCTTTCGCAAGCTCAAGGAGCATAAAACAATTCCCAAAAATTCTCGTGCGAAGCACCAACTTCAAGTAGGACACTGTCGGAAAAAGTTCTCTAATTCTCTAATTCTTGACAAAAATAACAACTTGAATATCAGAATATCAAAATGGAAACAACCGAATTACTCAACAGCACACATAGCGAAACCATTACTGTTCAGCACAAAGACACCGCTGCCGTTTACGGTTCCGGCGCGTTAGAAGTCTTCGCCACTCCGGCCATGATTGCCTTGATGGAAATGACCTGCCTGAAAAGCGTGAAAGACAAGATTGGCGAAACGAACACTACCGTCGGCACAAAGGTAAACATCAGCCATTTGAAGGCAAGTCCCGTTGGAAATGTCGTCCGCTGCGACTCAAAACTCATAGAAATTGACCGCCGCCGTTTGGTCTTTGAAGTGAAATGCTATGATGGCGAAACCCTCGTCGGCGAAGGCACGCACGAAAGGTTTATCGTTGACAGCGAAAAGTTTATGAGCAAGTTTTGAATAAAAAAAGTATCTTTGCACGGTGAAAAACGAGAGTATGAGATATGATATGACCGAAGATGAAGTACGTGACTTAGCACGCACCACGCTTGATTTGAAACCGACGGAATCTGTTCAAGCAGGTGTCGGGCAATTGACATCATTCAACAAACTCGGTTTTGCAGGTATAAAAGACCGCCCTGACGGTTGGTATCTCCCGAATGAAACACATTTTCCCGCACTCATTCTGGAAGTCAAAGGAAGCAACGTGAAATTCGGAGACAAGGAACGTGCCGAACTGATTAAAAACATCAAAATCACACTCACCAAATACGATCATGTCGTTGGCATCCTTTTTAATGGCTACGAAATTGAAGTTTACAAAGATTTAGCACAAGCAAATGTTGCCAATGACCTGAAGGCCAAGGAATATTATCTCAATTTGTTTGCCACCAACAAGATTGACAAGGCTTTAATTTACTCGCTGACACGAAGCATCAACGACACGCTACATTTCAATTTTGTCATCAAGAATCTGTATCACCGAATGATTTTTACGGCTTGTGCCCTCGTTGCAAAACGCTTTGGAGCACCTCTGTCAGCAGGAATGTCTTTCGGCATGTTCACCACTTCCATTCGTGAAACTTTGGCAGCTTCGTTTTCCGCCGACTTGACGAAAAACATCAAGTTGCAAACTTTGCTTGACGTATTTTCAGAAATAAAGCTCAATGCAAGTTGCAGTCAGGATTCGATAAACAAATTCATCGCTGATGTAACGCAAATCTCCGACAACATCAACTCTGATTTTTGGAATGGAGAAGATGTAATGGCCATTTTCTTCAACGAATTCAACCGCTACAAAGCCAAGTCTGAATCAGGTCAGGTATTCACGCCCGATCACATAACTTCTTTCATGTATCGCATCACTGACACCACACAGAATGACTTCGTTTTAGACGCAGCCTGCGGCAGTGGCGCATTTCTCGTCAAGTCGATGTGCAACATGATCAAGGAAGCTGGCGGTGCAAGTACCAAACGTGCTACGGAAATTGCTCAGACACAATTGTTCGGAATTGAATATGACAGGGAAATTTACGCTCTTGCTTGCGCCAACATGCTCATACACAAGGATGGCAAGACCAACCTGAAACTCATGGACAGCCGTACCACCGATGCCGGTTACTGGATAAAGTCAAAACCCATCACAAAAGTCCTGATGAATCCGCCGTTTGAAAACAAATACGGCTGCTTAGACATTGTGGCCAACGTGCTGGCAAACGTAGAAAAAGGGACGACTTGTGCATTCATTCTTCCCGACAACAAGTTAGAAAAAGCTCAGAGCCGTGTTCGTCGATGGCTAAAATCATGTACACTTGAAAAAATCATCAAGTTGCCTAAGGAAATTTTCTCAGGCGTCACGACAAGCATTTTCATATTTACAGCAGGCATTCCGCAAGGAAAAAAGGAAATCTTCACCTGCTACATGGCGGAAGATGGACTCGAAACCATCAAAAACCAAGGTCGTCAGGATATTCGCAATCGCTGGGATGCCATCGAAGAAACATGGGTCGAAATCATTCGGAAACAGAGCGGACACAGTTCCATTCAATGGATTAAGCCCGAAGAGCATCTGAGTTATCAGGAAGAAGTCATCGTCCCTATGCCCGTTAAAGCCGACTTCATGAAACGGACTTTGGCATACGCCTTATTCAAGCTGAATATCGATGAAGCTGAATTTTTCCAAAATATAAAGGAACATACGCTTTATGGGACAGAGCTATTTCCTGAATACGGAAAAATCCTGAATGGTAGCAACATTTCACCAATGCAGCTATGTACTGATGGTTGGAAACGCTTTGAAATTGGCAAGCTGTTCAAAGTGGAAAAAGGTCAACGGCTGACTAAGTCAGATCAGAAAGACGGGCACATAAATTATGTAGGAGCATCAGCTTTTAATAATGGCATTACGAATCACATTGGTAACGATGACAACATCAACCCGCCAATGACAATTTCCGTGTGTTATAATGGTTCAATCGGTGAGGCATTTTATCAGGATGATCCCTATTGGGCAACAGATGACGTGAATATTTTGACACCATTATTCACTATAAATCAATATATTGCACTGTTTTTCTGTACGGTCATCAAGAATGAGAGTGTAAAATACGCTTTCAACAACAAATGGACAAAGGAAATCATGGAGAAGTCAATGATTCCACTTCCTGTAGCTCAAGAAGGCATACCTGATTTCAAATTTATGGAAAGTTACATCAAGTCATTGCCATACTCACACCTGTTTTAATACAACATATAGGAGTAAAATCATACAGGACGAAAGGTTTATCGTTGACAGCGAAAAGTTTATGAGCAAGTTTTAAAAGGAAACAAAATTGATTCCCCAAAAGCAGCCACCACAATTGCCAAAAATATCCTAATTTTGCGCCATTAATCAATGCAACCTATGTTCGATCTCAAGTCATGGTTTTCCTCTTTGTCGGAGCCGCTCATTATCAGCGGTCCGTGCAGCGTGGAGTCGGAAGAACAGCTTTTGATTACGGCTCGTGGCTTGGCCGAAATACCGGAGGTAAAAGTACTTCGCGGTGGCATCTGGAAACCGCGCACGCGTCCCAATGCTTTCGAGGGCTGGGGAGAAGATGGCCTGAAATGGCTCCTGAAAGCGAAAAAGGAAACCGGACTCTTGACGGCTACCGAAGTCGCCACGCCAGAACATGTGGAAATGGCTTTGAAATATGATGTCGATGCGCTTTGGATTGGCGCCCGCACCGTGGTCAATCCGTTTTCGGTGCAGCAATTGGCCGATGCCTTGAAGGGCAGCGATGTGCCCGTTTTCATCAAAAATCCCGTTTCGCCTGACTTGAAACTTTGGTTGGGTGCCTTCGAGCGTTTCCAGAAGGCAGGTTTGCAGTATCTGGCTGCCATTCACCGTGGCTTTCAGCATTACAAGGAGACGCCTTACCGCAATTTCCCGATGTGGGAGATTCCCATCGAACTGACACAAACCTTGAATGTGCCTGTCATTACTGATATAAGTCATATTTGCGGCTGCCGCGAACTGTTGCAGCAGACGGCGCAAAAGGCCGTCGACTTGGCATCAGATGGCTTGATGATCGAGTGCCACTGCAATCCCGAGCAGGCTTTGACCGATGCCCGACAGCAAATCACACCTGCCGAATTGCATACCTTATTAATTAATATAGTGCAGCGTGCCAAAAAATCAGGCAATGTGGAGCGCGATCTCGCCGACTTGCGCAGCGAAATCGATGACATCGATAGTGAACTGCTGCAATTGCTCTCGCGCCGCATGGATGTCAGTGCGCAAATTGGCGCCTACAAGAAAAAGAATAATGTCACGGTCGTGCAGATGGATAGATGGAAAAAAATCCTTGCCGACCATATTGCCACAGGAAAAGACATTGGTCTGAGCGAAGAACTCGTCGTTTCGGTTTTTGAAGCCATACATCAGGCTTCCATCGAGCGGCAAAGCGACATCCTCGACAAATGAAAAAAGCCCGCATCCCTGCGGACTTTTCTGAAGTAGTTATTCTTAAAATAGTATTTTTGTTGATTAAAAGGTGATGCAAAAATATAGCGATGGGTCAAATGCGCCAAGAAAAACCATCTCCAATATCTACACATTTCTCAACAAAATCTTTGTAACATATTTTATATCAATAATTTGAATTTGTAAAATTGAAATGTCGTTTTGGGGATTTTTGTTGTGATTTTTTGCTTTGTCGAATGTAAAAAATGGCTTTTGGCTATAGCTAATGGCTAAAGGCTAATAGCTAATGGCCAATAGCCAAAAGCAACATTTCGCAGGTGGTAATAATTTTATTCTTATTTTTGCAGTTTCAAATTAAAACATAAATAATGAACAGCAAATTGTTAGATAAAGATCTTCCGTATCTGGTAGCCGACATGGGTCTTGCCGCATGGGGAAGAAAGGAAATCGAAGTTTCCGAACACGAAATGCCAGGCCTTATGGCACTGCGTAAGAAATACGGTCAGGAAAAACCTTTGAAGGGTGCCAAGATTATGGGGTCGCTTCACATGACCATCCAAACGGCTTGCCTGATTGAGACTTTGGTCGAGTTGGGCGCAACCGTGCGCTGGTGCAGCTGCAACATTTTCTCCACACAGGACAATGCCGCCGCCGCCATTGCCGAAACGGGCACTTCCGTTTTTGCATGGAAAGGCGAAACGCTCGAAGATTACTGGTGGTGTACCAAACGCGCCATCACTTTCCCTGATGGAACAGGTCCGGACCTCATCGTTGACGATGGCGGTGATGCCACCTTATTAATACATAAGGGTTATGCCTGCGAAAACGACCCTAAACTGCTCGATGCACCTACCGAAAGCGAGGAAGAAACCGCTTTGATGAGTGTCATTAAGGCAACGTATAAGGAAAATCCAACTTTCTGGCATACGGTTGTTGCAGGTTGGAAAGGCGTTTCGGAAGAAACCACTACTGGCGTTCACCGTCTCTATCAGATGCAGGAACGTGGCGAACTGCTGGTTCCAGCCATTAATGTGAACGATTCCGTCACAAAATCCAAGTTCGACAACCTTTATGGCTGCCGCGAATCTTTGGCCGATGGCATCAAGCGTGCTACGGATGTGATGATTGCTGGTAAGGTCGTTGTCGTTTGCGGTTATGGCGAAGTCGGAAAGGGTTGCTCACATTCCATGAAGAGTTACGGCGCCCGCGTTTTGGTCACCGAAATCGACCCGATTTGCGCTTTGCAGGCTGCTATGGAAGGCTTCGAAGTCACCACGATGGAAGAAGCCGTCAAGGAAGGCAACATTTTTGTCACCACAACTGGCAACTGCGATGTCATCACCCTTGAACATATTCTGAAGATGAAGGATCAAGCCATCGTTTGCAACATTGGCCACTTCGATAACGAAATTCAGGTCAGCCGCCTCGAAAACGCCAAGGAACTGAAGGAAAAGATTAATATCAAGCCTCAGGTCGACAAGTATGTCTTTGAGGATGGCCACTGCATCTTCCTGCTGGCTTCGGGACGTTTGGTCAATTTAGGTTGCGCAACGGGTCACGCCAGCTTCGTAATGAGCAACTCTTTCACCAACCAGACGCTTGCTCAGATGGATTTGTGGCAAAAGCGCGGACAGTATGCCGTCAACGTGTATTGCCTGCCGAAATACCTGGATGAGGAAGTCGCCCGTCTGCACCTCGAAAAAATCGGCGTGAAGCTGACCAAGCTGACGCAAAAACAAGCCGATTATATCGGTGTCCCGATAGAAGGCCCTTACAAATCGGAGATTTACAGGTATTAATCTGCGATTAGTTAATGCAAAAAGGCACGGAACTCAAATGAATTCCGTGCCTTTTTTGTGTTCTTCCGTCATCATTT
>JAGHSL010000112.1 GCA_018065885.1 Candidatus Limimorpha equi | reverse complement strand
GAATCCAGTGATAATTGTCTGACTTGCTGCCGATTAAGGCGAAACGATAATCGGGTGACAGCTCAAGGACGTTGTATTCCGAATAGAAATTCATGAAGAACGAGACTTTCAGTCTGCCAGGCTCCATGTCATCAGGGCGATAGGCTTTGCCCACCGATTCTTTGTATTTTCCATCGAAACTGTTTTTGTAGCCTGTATTGGTTACTTTCACCATGCCGTCGGATTGCAGCGTGTAGTTGGCCTTGCAGCCTACAAGTCCACGCTCGAAACTGTGGTCGAAACGGGCGATTTCGTACCAAGGACCCATGAAACGCTCAATGTCGAGTTCGGGAACCGTTTTGCTGACTATTTCCGTCTGTTTGCACGAAAACATGCCGAAAAGCAGGATGCTGCCGAAAAAAGGAATCATTTTCTTGTTCATAGTTGTTAGGTTTAAATTGGTTTGTTGTTTCGGAAGCATAACAAAAAAGCCGGCGAAAATGTTCACCGGCCGAAATTATCAAACGAATTAGTATCAAAGCAGTTTTTCCAAATCAGTTCTCAACTGTTCGGCATCTTTAAAAATAACTCCTTGAATACCAACGTTTTCTCCGCCTTTGATATTGTTCACATTGTCATCGATGAAAACGCTTTCTTCTGGCTTGATGTTGAAACGCCTAAGCAGGATTTCGTAGATTTCGGCATTGGGCTTCAGCACCTTTTCTTCGCCAGAAATCACACGTTCCTCAATCAAATCGAGAATCGGATATTTCGGACGAACCACGGCGAAGGTCTCAAACGACCAATTCGAAAGTCCCAAAATGCGGAATCCCCTACCCTTCAATTCCTTGATATAATCCTCCATGCCCGCTATTTGTCCACCAAGCATTTTATCGAACTCGCTGTAATACATCCTGATTTCCTTTTCCCATTCAGGATACTGCGCTACAAGTTCTGCGGTGCCTTCAGCCACAAGTTTTCCCGCATCGTGCTGAGCATTCCAAGGATAGGTGCAAATGTTGGTCAAAAACCATTCGGCTTTCTCCACATCGCCAAAATACGGATCATACAGGTAATGCGGATTCCAGTCCAAAAGGACACCGCCAAAATCGAAAATGATGTTTTTTATCATGAGTATGTATTGATTGTTATCAGTTATCAATTATCAGTTATCAGTTTTCGGTTTTCAGTTTTCACACAACACTCGTCATCCAACACCAATTACAGCAAGGCGAAAAACGAAAGGCAAAAGCCGAGAAGGGCAACCATGACCATGATGCCAAGCAATGTGCCGAGGCAGCCCCATTTGCGGTCGCCATCAGGCAGTTTGTCGGAAATCAAGCAACAAATCAAGCCAATCAAAGGCGTGAAAATGGCCGAAAGCAAAAAGGCCCAGCCAAAGCCAATGCGTCTACGCGCTCCAACCAAACCAACTAAAACCGCTAATAATGAATCTGTTATAAGGCCAAAGATTAAGAGTGAAAGTGTCATCGCTAACTGAATTTGGGTGCAAAATTATCAAAATTTCGCAATATGGAATTTGTCAGTGTTTTTTTCCTATTTTTACACGACGTTAATGCAAAACAAAATGACCGATTCAATTGAAATAGAACAACATCCGTTTAAACCCTTTTTGCCATCAAATGCGAAAGTGCTGTTTATGGGCAGTTTCCCAACGTCGAAAAGCCGCTGGTGCATGGATTTCTACTACCCGAATTTCATCAACGACCACTGGCGTATCGAAGGCGAAGTGTTTTTCTGCGACAAGAATCATTTTGTCGACCTGAAAAAAAAGTCGTTCAAGAAAAATGAAATCATGGATTTCCTGAACGAAAAAGGCATAGCCTTCTACGACACGGCATCAGCCGTGCGCCGACTGAAAGAGAACTCATCGGATAAGTTTTTAGAAATTGTGGAAGCAACCGACATTCATGCTTTGCTGCGGCAGATTCCTGAATGTCGCGCCATAGCCGCAACGGGCGGAAAAGCCACACAGACAATTTGCGACTATTTCAAAATCAACGAATTACCAGCAGTTGGCGGTTCTGTTGCCATTCCTGGCTATGAAGGTTTGCGATTGTACCGATTGCCATCTTCCTCCCGCGCCTATCCTTTGGCTTTCGAGAAAAAGGTTGAGGCATACAGAAGATTCTTTGCTGCCACGATAGGCCTTTAAACGATGAATTTCGTATTTTTGCCGCTATACATTTTCTATGAAAAACACGACATCAGAAATACTTACTCTCGCTTTCAGAATGGGGCGAATGTTGCTTGAAAATGGCGGCGAAATAACCCGTGTACAGGAAATCATGGAACGGATTGCCTTTCATTATGGCGACACGGACCACAATTTTGTCATTATGACGAATGCCATATTCGTATCTGGAGATTCTTTTTCCAAGATGGAAACCATACCGATAAAAGGCGCACGGCTTGATAAGGTAATCGCCGTCAACCAATTGGCAAAAAGAATCGTTGCCGAAAACATGAGCATTGAAGAAGCCAACCGGTGTGCCAATGAGATTCGCGACCAAAAGGGATATGCCCTGAGACACCAAGTCGTTGCCGCTTTCCTCGGCTGTATCGGTTTTTGCGCCATTTTTGGAGGCAGCATAATCGACTGCTTAGCATCAGCTGTATCGGGCAGCATTATGTTTTTCTTCGTTTCGGTTTTTGCCCTATTGTTTTATTCTAAACCCTTGTCGAATATTGGCGGTGGCATTCTGGCGACATTTCTGTGTGTCATTTTCCACAAAATTGGCTTTGGTGCTCACCTTGGCAATATGATTGTTGGGAGTCTGGTGCCCTTGATTCCGGGCGCGGCTTTCACCAACGGATTGCGCGATATAGCCAGCGAAAACTACCTTTCGGGCATCACACGCATGATTGATGCCTTGATGGTATTTTTCTGTATCGCATTAGGTGTCGGTATTGCGTTTGTGACGGAATGTGTGCTTTCCCATTCCATGATACAGATGGTAAAGCCTATCACTGACCAAATTACTGCACACATTCCCTGGCAGTTACTTGCTGCCTTTTTGGGAACTGCCGCATTTTCCGTATTGTTCGGCGTGCCAAAGCAATACTATCATGTAGTCGGCATAGTCGGCATGTTTGGCTGGTTCATTTATCTGCTATCCACTTACTACACTCCGCTCGACTCTGTTGGCGGAACGTTTCTTGCCACGGTTTGCGTAGCTTCATTGTCACATTTCTTTGCCGTAAAACTGAAATGTCCGAACATCGTTTTCCTTATCTGCGGCATTTTCCCCTTGATACCGGGTGGAGGGGTTTTCTGGAGTTCCTATTACTTGGTTTCAGAACAGATTCCTTTGGCCTTAAACGCCGGTTATACTGCTGTAAAAGTTACAATTGCCATTGTGTTAGGCATTATGGTGGCCAGCCTCTTCTATAAGAAAGCAATAAAAAACTTCTTCAACAATCTGAAAGCCTTAACGTTAAGAAAATAAGGAAATTTATCTGCTCTTTCAAGGTCTTATACTTCGATGATGACAGGCTCATGCTTTGTGTAAGGCAGGAATTTCTCAAACACGTCGCTCATTTTCAGTTTCATGAAACAAGTTTTGGTGCCGTCGGTGCAGGCGAACATTTCGCGCTCGGCAACATCCTTGTCGATGACGGCGGTGATTGCGTTTTCCTTGTCGTTGATGAGACTGAGCAAAGTGGTTGCACCCATTGGCGTTCCCAACTTTTCCAACAGCATTTCCTGAGGGGCAAACGATACGCGCGAAATGCCCAATGCGCCACAGAAGTCCTTGGTAATAAAAGGTTTTTCGGCTGTCGTAACAAACAAATGGAATCTTGTCTGCTGACGATTGCACACGAAAATCGTCTTTACGACAGGACAGTTCAAGCCTTCGGAAATGAAGACGCAATCGTCCATCGTGGAACCATCATCAGTGTCGACACGCTCAAAGGCGATGCCCAACTGCCGCAGGGTTTCGTAAATATGCTGTTGCGTTTCGCTCAGGAACGTTGTTGGCGCCGTGGCCATGGGTTGACTTACGTAGAATGACATATATATTGATTATTATTTCATACAATTCATTACGACACTAATCATCATTTCCTTTTCTTCAGGACGGCTTTCTGCAATCATGATCGTCAGTGCCACAAGAGTATAATCATCGATTGCCTTGTTGCCATCAATAAAAAGAGCCTGATTTTTATCCAGAAAATACAAGAACATTGTTGCGGCAATTCGTTTGTTACCATCAACAAAACTGTGGTTTTTTGTAACAAAATAAAGCAGATTGGCAGCTTTTTCCTCCAAGGTCGGATAAACATCCTGACCGCCATACGATTGATAAATATTGCCGATGCTACCTTTGAAAGAATCATCTTTCTCTATGCCAAACACTTCAGAATCATTGCCAAAGCGCATCGTGCCAATCACTTCACGGCACTCTTCGTATGTCAATGTATAAATGGCTTTATTTCCTTCCGGACGTTTCATTGACTGATGGTCATACGAATCCAACAAATTCAAGGCCTCGTTGTAATGTTCAATTACTGACAAGACTTGCCTGCTGTCCAAAGCATCTTGTGTGCGTTTCAACAAACGGATAACCTCCCCCAACTGCTCAATTCTTTTCTGATTGACAGCATAGCCATTTATGAGATACTGCTTCAAAATGGAATTTGCCCAACGACGAAAAACCACACCATTTTGAGACTTAACACGATAGCCAACTGAAATAATGACATCCAGATTATATACAGCTGTTGGTTTATACTTATAAAGAGTATTATGCAAAATTTGCATATTACTTTTTTCATCCAGTTCCTGCTCTTTGAAAATATTACGAATATGGCGAGCTATAACTGACTGATCTTTGCCAAAAAGAACACTCATTTGTTGTTGTGTCAACCACACCGTCTCTTTTTCCAACCTGACATCCAACTGTGTTTCTCCGTCAGGAGTCTG
>JAGHSL010000137.1 GCA_018065885.1 Candidatus Limimorpha equi | reverse complement strand
CCATGCCAGTCAAGGCGGTTGCTTCCGATTCGTTTGCGAAAACGATGTCGACATAATCGTTGATGAGTTGCAGCATATAGTCGCGGTTGTCTTCCACCATGTTGTAACTTGCCATGTCGATGGCGATTTTCAGGCCGCAGGCTTTTGCCGTCTCCATAGCCTTGTTGAGCATGTTCGGATTGGCGACGAGATAACCTTCGACATAGAAAATGTCCCAGCCTTTGAACAAATCGGGCGTGATGTCGTCGGGCGAAAGTTCCAGCGATGCGCCCAAATATGTGGCAAAGGTGCGCTCACCATCGGGCGTGATGATAGCCTGCACGCGGCCCGAAGGCGTTTCGGTTCTGAACAGTTCCGGCGTGACTTTGGTGTCGAGCATTTCCTTTTCAAAGAAACTGCCGATTTCGTCCTTGCCGACCTTGCTGAGGAAACCGGCCTCGATGCCTAATTTGGCCAGTCCGCTGACCGTGTTGGCAGCCGATCCGCCAGCGGCCATCGTGCTGTCGAATGAGGCCAAGGCTTCGCCAACTTTCAGCGAAGTAGCCATGTCGACGTGGGTCATGCTGCCTTTAGGCAGGTTCAGTTCCGATAAGATGCTTTCATCTTGTATGGGTGTCAGGATGTCCGTGAGGGCGCTTCCTATTCCGAGTATTTTTTGTTGTGCCATAATGATTGAATTTTGCGTGCAAACTTACATAAAAAAGCGTTTTCTATCTCCGTTGGAAATAAAAAAGCGTTTTTGTAATAGAGGAAAAAGTAATCATTGGTTGTGAAAACATTCCAAATATAATAACAAAAAAATAAAAATAAATTGAGACAATCAAATGCCAATAATTGTTTTCTTTTTATACACGAATTACCACGAATTAGCCACGAATTTCTCCATGAATTATTTTGATTTACAAATAATTATGGAAGAAAACAATTTTTGATAATTTATGGTTAATTCATGATAATTTTTGTTCTGCGAAGCGAAAATAAAAGATTTATCACTACATGTTATTATTTCATCATTACCAAAAACGTCTTTTGTAATTGAAAATGCCTTTGATGTCAGTTTGGGACATATCCACGCCATCGTAAATCACGGCAGAGCGTTTTACCCTTTCGCCTAACAGTTTGGAAACCTTGTTGATGTTGTCGAAAAACTTTGCCGTAAAAGTCTGTGACGATTTAATTTCATACATATCAATTTCATTTCCAAACACTTGCAGTAAATCGATTTCCACGCCGCTGCTGTCACGGTAGAAATAGCAGTTGGGGTGTTTCCCTTCGTTGAGCCTCTTTTTCACAAATTCGGCGACGACCATATTTTCAAAAATGCCACCGCGCAAAGGATGCGTTTCCAATTGTTCGGGTGTTTCGATGCCCAAAAGGAAACACAATAGGCCAGTATCATAAAAGTAATATTTCGGCGACTTCACCAAACGTTTGCCGAGGTTTTCATAGTAAGGCGGCAACTTGAAAATGATGTAAGATGCCTCCAAAATGCTCAGCCATTCGTTTATGGTCGGCGACGAAACTCCAACCTCGCCTGATAATGCCGACTGGTTACATTCCGAACCTACCCTGCCCGCACACAGACGGATGAATTTCTGGAAAAGCGACAGATTTTTTATATTAATCAACTGATGCACATCACGTTCTATATAGGTGTTGTAATAGTTGACATACAGCATTTCCGGCGGTGTCTGCAGAGAGTAGCCAGCCGGATAGAAGCCTTTGAAAAGGATGGCGTTTGTTGTCATCGGTTCGATTTGTCCAGCAATTTCTTCCATCGAAAAAGGCGGCAAGGTGAACAGGGCCACCCTTCCGGCCAATGATTGCGTAATGTTTTGAAGCAACGAAAAATTGCTGCTGCCTGTCAGTATGAATTTCTTGTCACGGTTCTCATCTACAGCCACTTGGATATAGGAAAACAATTCCGGCAAGTGATGGATTTCGTCAATAATGATGCCTTCGTTGACACCGTTGATGAACTTCTTGATGTCATCGGCAACGTGTTCGCGCGTTGGGACATCTTCCAAATTCACATACGGATATTGCGGGAAAAGATATTTGCAAAGTGTGGTTTTTCCAACTTGCCGCGAACCTGTAACGACAATTACCGAGTAATAAGGCAATGCCTTTTCTATTGATTTTGAGATAGTTCTATATACGATTTCCATATTTCATACAATTTTAAAGTGTAACTTTAAATTTGCACAAAAATAGGTAAAATTATTCAAAATCAAAGGAATAAGGATGTTTTTTATTCTTCCTTTCTTTCAAGTTATCATTGTTGGGCGACAAACGGATGGTGGATATAACAGGCATGGAGCGGCAATATCACCCAACATAGTCCATTTCGCAATTTTTCTAAGCATGTTCCTGACTGAAGTGTTGAAAACCCGACTGGGTTGGGCGGGTTGGCCACGGGCAGGACGGCGGGGCAGCGCCCGCAAAGGGACAGACTAACGGCTTGACCTTCACGAAATTGCGTTTATGACATATTTCTTGAAGGTCATGCTGTTAGGCTGGCCGCGCAGAGGCCGAT
>JAGHSL010000237.1 GCA_018065885.1 Candidatus Limimorpha equi | reverse complement strand
CGATTGACGGTATTGGGCCTAACGATTTAAAGATTGCGCAACTTGTGGAACGCACGCATAAGGAAGACATCAAGGAAATCATACTCGCACTGCCAGCCACTATTGAAGGCGACACGACGAATTTCTACATTTTCAGACAGTTAGATGATTTTCAAGGAAAAATATCGGTCATTTCAAAAGGTATTGCCGTCGGCGATGCTTTGGAATACGTCGATGAAGTTACTTTGGGACGCTCGATTCAGAATAGGACCTTGTTCTCGAAGTGATGGAAGCGGAAAGTTTTATAATGGAAAGTGTTAAAGCGGAAAGTGTTAAAGCGGAAAGTGTTATAGTGGAAAGTGTTAAAACGGAAAAATGTTAAAGTGGAAAAGTGAAAGAAGTTTTTTGGTTCAAAATAAAAAATACCTGCCAAATACTCCTAACTACTCATTCCTAGCTCCTAACTCCTAATTCCTCACTCCTCACTTTCATCAAATTCCTCAAACAGGTTCAACTGGTTTTCCGTCAGGTATAATTCGGTGGGCACTTCATATTCGTATGCAGTGATAAAACGCGATATATTTTTCTTAATCAATTTGATAGGCGTTGTCTTGCGTGCTTTGCAATAATTGCGCAAGGAACGGTATTGCCCTGAAGTCAATTTGAAAGTAATGGCGTGATACTTGTGGGTTCTGCGCCTGTGCTTGCCATTTCGTTTTTTGTTTTCCATATCGCGGTCGGTTTTAGGCCACGAAATAAGACATTTTAATTCATAAATGCAAGAAAAACATGAAATTGTTATTAAACATGATGTTTTATGAAAGTATCTTTGAATTTTGTTTTCGGACTGCCTTATGGTAAAAATCACCGAAATCATAAAACGATAAAACCGACCGCCAAATAATTGGCAGTCGGTTTCATTCAAAAAAAACATCCTTTCAATTCACTGATTCATAAACATTTTGAAAAGCGGAGAATTCGGCTCCGTCCTCAGACGTTTCAAGGCGCGGTCGCGGATTTGGCGGGTGCGTTCACGCGAAATGTCCATCTTGAAAGCGATTTCCTCCAAAGTGTATTCGCGCGGCATTCCGATGCCGAAATACATCCTCAAAACCTGCTGTTCCTTATCCGAAAGCACATCCAGCGACTTGCGCACGGTCTTCTCGTTCAGTTCACGCTCCACCGAGGCATCGGTCGGCGTGTCGTTTTGGTCTACGAATAGGTCAAGGAAATTAGTCTCGCCGTCCTCATCAATTGGCGCATCGGTCGAAATGGTCTGGGTGTTGTTTGAGAGAATGGTCAGCACCTTTTCGGGTGTCAGGCCGGTCTCTTCTGCGATTTCCTCAATGGTCGGTTTGCGCTGCAAACGATGTTCAAGCACGTTGATAGCCTTCTTCACGCGGTTGATGGCGCCCACCTGATTCAGCGGCAGACGCACGATGCGCGACTGCTCGGCAACGGCCTGCAAAATGCTTTGGCGAATCCACCATACGGCGTAGGAAATAAACTTGAAACCACGGGTTTCATCGAAACGCTGGGCGGCCTTCACCAAACCGATATTGCCTTCATTGATAAGGTCTTGCAAACTGATTCCCTGATTCTGATATTGTTTTGCCACTGAAACCACGAAACGCAGGTTGGCATTCACCAAACGTTCCAATGCGACCTGGTCGCCTTCACGGATACGCTGAGCCAAAGCCACTTCCTCTTCGGCAGTGATCAGCGGCTCCTTCGCAATGTCGGACAGGTACTTGTCCAAGGTACCCTGATTGCGGCTTGTAATGGACTTAGAAATCTTTAACTGTCTCATTTCTTTCTAATCTTATTATTGTTTAACATATTAATTCCTATCAATTGGTTTTCAATCATTTTAGTTTTCGGTTTACAGGTTCTGCCACGATTTTGGTCTGCCGTGACAAATATAGTTTTACCACAAAAACCGTTCCAAATTTTTCAATTCTTGCCTGAATGTAGAGACAAAACGGCTATGTCTCAATAAACAAGACATGAATTTCACCAAATCATTGGATGTAGAGACGCTTTGACGCGTCTCTACATCACAACAATCATATTTTCAAAACATTACGCTACACCTAAATCATTCATAGATTGCCTTTGAATGTGGAGACGTAGCGCTATACCCTCTACTCGTAATATTCGAAATTGACCTTCATTCCATTCGGATAGACGCCTTCCATGCGGACGCGCGACGAGCGGTTGTTGGCAAAAGCCTTTTCCAAATCAGCCTTCGAATTGACATTTTGTCCGTTGACTGCTGTAATGACAAAGCCCTCGTTGATGCCCGAACCATAGAAACGTCCCTGGCGGATTTCCACAATCTTCAGTCCGTTCTTGATGTTGAGTTTAGCCTTATCCTCCTGATTGACAGGTTGCAGCATCAGACCAAGGTCAGAGGCATAGAAACTCTCGCCTTTCTTCACAAGGTCCAACGAACCCATTTCGTTGAGCAATGTGATTTCATAATTGTGCTGGCTGCCATTGCGACGGACATCAACATTCACCTTGTCACCTGGGCGATATTGGCGGATGTTTTCGAGCAGCTGGGCACCCGTATTCACCTTGTTGCCATTGATGGCCGTGATGACATCGCCCTTCTTGATGCCAGCCTGAGCCGCTGCACCGCCATTAGTGACCTCTGCGACATAAACGCCCTGCATCTCATCGAGACCGAATTTGTCGGCCAGTTCTGCCGTGATTTCAGCCATCTGAATGCCCAAATAAGCGCGTTGCGTTTCGCCGTACATCAGCAAGTCATCGACGACTTTGCGCACAATATTGGAAGGAATGGCAAACGAATAGCCTTCATACGAACCTGTATGCGAAGCAATTGCAGCATTAATGCCTATCAATTCCCCATTGGTATTCACCAAAGCGCCACCACTGTTTCCGGGATTGACGGCGGCATCGGTCTGAATGAAAGTATCGACATTAGTGCCTTCGCCCAAAATGCTAAGGTCGCGTGCCTTGGCACTGACGATGCCCGCCGTAACGGTGGAATTCAAGCGGAAAGGATTGCCGACGGCCAGCACCCACTCGCCTACTCTAACCTTATCGGAATCGCCAAATACAAGATATTCAAGGTCTTGCGCATCGACTTTGATCAAAGCCAAGTCGGTTGTCGGGTCGGTGCCAACGATGGTTGCCTTACGCTCGGTCTTATTATTAAAGGTAACGGTGAGTTCGGCAGCACCTTCCACAACGTGATTATTGGTCACGATATAGCCATCAGGCGAAAGCACGACACCAGAGCCGTATGCTTCCAAATATTGCTTTCTCGTTTGCCCCGGCATACCGTAAAACTGTTGCAGCAAAGCACCGAAAAAATCGTTGTAAGTCGTTGTCTGTTTCTCGATTTTCGTCTTAATGTGAACGACGGCATTCAAACTTTTTTCAGCAGCCGTAACGAAATCAGGCGTGCCTTCAGTCGGTATGAAAGCCGCCCTATGTACCTGAGGCTGAACCTGTTCAACCTGCATGGCCTGTTGGTCCTCATTGGTCTCTTCATTCACGGGTTGGGTTGAATTGCAAGATGTTGCCATCATCATTCCGACAGCAATCAAAGCCACCTTCATGGTAGCCGAAAATTCATTTTTCACGTTAAACATAGTATCTGATTTTTTGATTGGTTTCCCTATTAATGCGATTTTTTCTCTTTTATTGCACCGAAAATTGTAATTTTGTCGGTTTTTCGTTCAAAGGGCATATCAAATAACATGCCAAGAGACGTAACTGCATGAAAAACTGACAGATTGTTGTACGATAAACCGATAAAAGTCATTTATGTTCATCGAAACTGACAGGATAGCACTTCGAAGCGCCGAACCCGAGGATGCCGCCCAAATCTATGCTTGGGAAAACGACCGCAGCATTTGGCGTGTCAGCGGTACATTTGTGCCTTACACGCACTTTCAAATCGAGCAGTTTCTGCTGAATAGCAATGACTTATTCTCGCAACAGCAACTCCGTCTGGTGATTTGTCAAGGCAAAACTGACATCGGTTGCATCGACATTTTCGATTACGACTCCATCAACGAAAGAGCAGGAATCGGCATCCTCATCGACAGCAAATTCCGTCATCAAGGCTACGCAAAAGACGCCATTTCTTTGCTCGTTGATTACCTATTCAACAACCTGATGCTCAAGCAAGTGCATTGTACAGTCGATGCATTGAACGAAGAAAGCCAGCATCTTTTCAAAAGCCTCGGTTTCGAGCTTTGCGGTTGCCGAAAGCAATGGCTCAAAACGCCCGACGGCTTCATCGATGAATATTTATTTCAACTCATAAATCCAAAACATGCATAATGGCAAAAGAAAAATCCACAAAAAGCAAGACCAAGTCAAAAGGTCATAAAACGCGCAATATCATTCTGTTAGTCATTGG
>JAGHSL010000227.1 GCA_018065885.1 Candidatus Limimorpha equi | reverse complement strand
CTTAGGCAGACTGTGCGTTGGGCCGATTGTCCTGCCCTTGACTTTTTGCAACTTTTGTGTCAAGACAAAAGTTGATAAGAAATGAATTATTAGCGTTATCTGTAATATTTAGTAGATATTTGTAAATGTGGTACTTATATCATTTTTCTATATCTTAGAAAAATCAGTCATCCGTTATACTACAGCCAAAAGAATCAAATTCTAAATCTTTCCTCTTCTTTCAGCGGTTCAAACGCTCCATCATTGCACTCCATGATAACCGTCCCGCTCTCCAAGCACTCCAGTTTATGCCATTGGCCCATGGGCTGTGAGGATGTCTTAATACCCCCTTGGTTAGGATTGACATAACGTTATTTATACCGTCAGAATTTCAACAATCCCTTCAAATGCATGCCCACTCTTTGTTAGCAGCCATTTACAGCTATCGCACAGTCACTCCCACACAACGGACGTAACCCCCTATAAAAAAAAGCACTTGATTCGTAACAACACATAATTATGCATGTATTACTTTGCAAAGGTAGTTTTTTTTTTAATTGATTTGCATAATGCAAAAAAAAATGCCGTTCGGAAATATCCAACGGCATTTTTTTGATGGCGCTTTGGCTTGCATCGGCTCCACTCAGTAGCCGGAGCCTAACGGCTTGAGATGCTCACTGCATAGAGGTCGTTACCGTACCAAGTCGAACCGTTACGGGCGAACGGGAACACACGATGGACATACGCCACCTCAACACGCATTCCCAAGCAGCCCGCCCAGTTGACGAGGTCGCCCGTAACCGTGATGGCCCGTTTGGAGCCTTCCGGACTCTCGATGCAAAGCACGCACTTGCGCGATGCCTTGCCATCGCGCTTGACAAACGATTCTACTTTGGTACATGCGGCAATCGTGCCGCAAATGATTTCATTCTTATTCTTTTCCATGGCAAATCACATTAAGATTTTGTTATCCAGTTCATTTCGCTTTTTTCCTTTGCAACAGGCAAGGCGTGGTCTTGCCATCCACAACAATCGGGATGATTTCGACAGCCAAGGCACGGTCGTCATCGGTGATGTGACAGTCGGGAAAGTCAGCGTCGACAAGTTCAATCTTAGTGCAATGTATGAGATTCGCATAGATGGTGCGTCCTTCATTGCCTTGGTATTCTGCGACATTGACGGCCAATTCAGCCTGCCAGATGCCATGCACCACACCTGTCACGTCGTCCATCATGGCAAGAACTTTTTCCGCATTGCGGCCTTGGATGCGGACATAGATGGACTGGGGGTGCAACAACTCGTCGCAGGCTACCAATTTCATAAAGAAGCGACGGCGTTCGTTTTTGTAGTCGGGAACTACTTTTTCAATGATTCCTAAGAATTTCATGATTGTTTGTTTCATTTATATTGACCAGTGCCGGAGCGACTCATTTTGAGCAGTGCCTCCATATATACGGTCACGGAAGCCGTTTTTTTCAGCATCGTTTTGCTTTCGTGCTGAAAATCCATCTGTGCTGAAAAAAAGCAAACGACCGAAACACCTATGAATCAAGATGTTTCGGCCAAAAAAAATAAATCCAAAAATTTTTACTTGTTGCTGAATTTTATCAAAAGATTTGCTGACTTTAATTCCTCAACGACATCATTGGGGTCCTTATTCGCATCCATCAGATCTACCAGAAGGTTAAGGAACTCTAGTGAGCCGCCTTGAGGTGAATGCTGGTCGTGCAGGTCTTCACCAAACTGCTTGCCTTGGGCATCCACAATATGGCTTCTGACCACCGTCCACAGGGTTTTGCCTTTTGGCAGGCTGATATTGCCGAGCTTTGACACCGACTTGAAGAAATAGGCTAAATGCTGTATGCTTCCCGTCCATCGTATGACGAGTCGCCTTTCACAAGAGCTGCCTTGAAACAGCGCAATCAAGTCGTCGATTTTCGTGTCATCGGCAATTAGACCCTTGTTTCTGATGGCGGGCAACTTCATTACGTTGTGAAGTATTCTCATGCGATCACCCCTTGTTTTTTCATCGATTCTCCATGTAAAGGTGGCCGAAGTGGGCTTGAAGCTGGTGGGGGTTCCGGACGATTTCTTGCCATTGTTGAAAGGGGAAAGGCGCTGTTTCTTGGCTTTTTCGCCGTTTCCTTTTTGTCGGCACAATATCAGGTTCTTCGTGATGATGTTTTTCATCTTCTCGCTGTGGAAGAAAGCGATGATCATATCGTTGGTCAACTCGCTGCGGTATCTGACGATGTAGCCTGCCACAGCCACCTTGTTGGCCTTGCAATACAGATGACGTTCCGCTAGCGCCTCGGCGTTAAGGAATTTGAAAAACCCTGAACCGTCGAGCTGGGTATCCAAATCGCGCAGCCTGGCATTCAATTCGCTTTGCTGATTGGCCGGGAGCACGCCAAGCATCGAACTCTTGAAGTTGGCTTGGTCGGCAAGGCCGAAACGCTCGTCATACTCCCGTTCCAGCGCATCATACTGGTTTATCAGTTGTTCCTCGGTGGGTTCGTTCAAGATGTGCTGCATGTCATCAAGCAATGCTACAACAAGGTCTATCCGACCGACGACTGCTTCCTTCAGCTCAGGATGACGGTTGACGAACATTTCGAAATCGAGGCCCTGGTTGGCATACTGAATGGTGTCGGCATTCTTGAAGCCGGTATTATTCCAGTTTTTCCTATCGGCCAGAAGGGAAGTCTTCCATTGTCCGTAGTTACCAAGCGGACTGTCGTGGCCTAAGGAGACAAAAATGCCGCGTTCCATCAGCTGCTTGTCGTAGCGGAGATGGTTCCAGGCATTGTCAAGTTCGGCAATGGCGGTAAGGCACATCAGTCCCATGGCTTGACGAGTGTTCACCAATGGCAGGGTGTCAAGAAAAACCAGAAGGTTCTCCATCACCATTTTGGTGCTTTTCAGGCTATCGGCTGCCTTTGGATTGGCAGGCACCAAAGGAGGCGCTTCTTGAACCACATTCTGAACCTGCATTTTGGTCGTCGTGTTGTTAAAACCGTAGCAAGGCAACAGGATCCCCTGTTCGATTTGCTGTTCCAGTTCGACGATTTCGCCATCAACCAGCAAATTCGACCCTAACAGGAAATTGCTGTCATCTTCGATTTCATACTTTTCTTCCGAACTCAACCCGGACAACGACCACTTGATAAGCTCAAAGACGTATTTTTGCTCTTTTATCGTACGATAGCGTTTGAGGATGGCAACCACCCTGTTCGTATCATAATTATTGGTGTATTCCTGAACATCCAGTTCAAGCGGACTGATGGGGAAAGCGGCACCACTCGGATTGGGAGCCAAATCGGTGTGGAACCATCCGTATTTGTCCAATTCCTTGTTGTAAAAGCCATCTTCAATCAGTTTGAAATATTCCGACGGTTTCACAGCCTCTTTCAGGTAATCCAAAAAGTCCTGCCCTAAGTCGTTTTTGTTTTCCTGTAAACTGAAGACGGCCCACACCAAGGAGAAGACCAGATGGCTCTTCCGATAGTCCGAATCATCATGAAATGCCGTAATGGAATGGAGATAGGATTCTTCGATGTCAATTTCAGGCGTGGGATCGTCCCAAATGCGGGCACATTGGTAAAACACCTCGTTTAGGATGGGGAGAACATCCCATTTCAAGCCATGATGACGCTGAAGGTTGATTAAAAAACGATACAAGTCCCTTCTGAGAATGTCGTTTTTGCAGTTGCGATAGTACGACAGGTCCGGAGGGTCGGTAAACAACAAACATCTTAATAAGTTACTCATAATATTTAAAGTTTATGTTATTCATAATATAAGGAAAGGCTCAGCAGTAAAAGTATCTTTTCTAAGTATTTGCGATTTGACATGAAATAAAATTTTCACAAATATAATCATTTTCTTGATTAAGTAACCATTCATAATTAAAATGCAAAAGTATCTTCTCATTTCGACACCGTCACACCCTTGAAGAAGGATGTCAATGAGCTGCAAATCAGGTTACTGAGCTTCGCTTGCTGAGCTTATCGAAGCATCGAAGGGCGAAGCACCGAACTAATATGTAAACTAATTTTGCTCACCTACTTACATTATAAAATTCGTCCTTTTGACAACCAAAACACACAAAACTTATAAAACCTTTGTTTATCCGACTCTGAATCTCGCAACCGCCTGATTCCAAACACATTCCAAAGAAGCCAGCCCCACACCTGCCATTTTGTCACATTTCAATCATGGCACGAATCTTGCCAAACAAGACACGAAACACAAAAAGCGATATCGCCTACCGTTCGCCTACCGTTCGCCTACTGTTCGCCTACTGTTCGCTTAGCTATCGCCTTTCATACTGGTCATTTGAGTACTGGATAACAGCCTAAAATCCAAATCAGAGTGGCTAAATCATTCAACAAGTCAAATGTTGCCATTACCCAGCAGAGCGGTAAGGTCGGCAATGTCCGCTTCTATCAGCGCAAGGGCGAGACTTATGTCCGCAGCGCCCACAATGCAGTGACGACAAACCCACGCACCGACAAGCAGATGCGCCAGCGTCTGCAATTTGTCTCGCGTGCAGTCATCTGGC
>JAGHSL010000166.1 GCA_018065885.1 Candidatus Limimorpha equi | reverse complement strand
TCTATGCTAGATAATAATAATTGATATAATATGAAGACTTTAATTATTAACATATCCTTGATTTTGACATTTTGTTGTTTTGCATGCGATGGTTGCCACTATCAAAACAATAGTGTGGCCAAAGATTATCCTAACAGCAACGAATATAACGATTCAGCTTTTCGGCTAATTCAAGAATATAATCAAGTCAACGACAAAGCACTTTTGACGGAGGCCAAATATTTGCTTGATACGGCGATTAAACTAGATTCGACAAACATGACTGCCTATATGAATCTTCTGAATGTATTGAACTTGGAAAATGATACAGCTGCAGTCATTAAAACGCTTAACCAGTTGTTGGTATCCTTTGATAATAAATCGCTAGCGTATGGAATGATTATTGGTTATTACAGAGAACAGAATAAACCACAGGCTGTTGATTCTCTGATTTCACAAGCAAAATCATATTATAGAAATCAACTTTCAAAAAGGACAGACGATGAATTAATTAACGACATGATTGGATTTATCTTGTTTTCAGAGGGTATCGAAAAAGCAGGATATGTTCTTGATTCGTGTTTAAGGTTATATCCAGATAGTGAGCTTCTCATGAAACGGAAACAAGAGATGAAATCTTTTAGCGGCGAATGCGGTCAGTAAAGTTTCCATGGTATGAAAAGCGTTCACCCTCTTTTCATAATTTGTCCATAAGCGACAAAGGATAGATTGAGTTTCATTATTTCGGGGCGGCATTCGCCGCCCCGAAAACTCTTTCCCTGCAAGCGCAGCGCAGCAGCGAAAACCCATTTACGAAAGATTCTTGTCAGATTTATGTCCAAAGAAAAGAAAATCTTCCTAATTTAGCACACTGGAAAAGAGCAGAAGCATGAGCAACAAACCGAACATAGCCTACGTTTCAAGCCTTGCATGGTTGCCGCTGGCAGAGCCTTGGCGCATAACCGCCACCATAGCCGCAGGCGGCCTTTCGGGCGGTGTCGCCTCCAGCATGGCCGACGGCGACTTCTTGGACGGCTTGTGCAACGGGATTATCTCCTCAGGGCTGAACCATGCCATGCATCTGGTGGTGGAAGGTTTGTCGCCTGACGACCCGCCGAAGGGGAAGGCCTCATCTAATGACGTTAGTGCGGATGAAAACAATTTGGGTCTTGGAATCGGTTTTGCAAACGCAGTAGGGACAAATGGACTTAAGGAACTTTCCGAAATATGGAAGAATCCACAAAAAGCATCCCGAGCTCAGAAGGAAATCATACAAAAAAAGGCATATAGTATCCAAAAAGCACAAAAAGCCAATGGCGTTTCACAAAGTGTGAAAGAAATAAAGTTTGCAAGAGGGACTCAAATAGGAAAATTAGGACGTTATGGAGGAACTGCTGTTGGCGCAAGTGTTGAGACAGCTGATATGCTCTATAATCGTGAAGTAAATGCATCAAATGTTGCTGGCATAGTTGTTACAGGTGTTGCATATTTTGTTCCTGAAGTGGGAGCTGTGTATTTAATCATTGACATGGGTTGCTTGATTTTTACGGGAGATTCTTTCGGAGAACATCTTAATTCATGGACAGGTAAACCTCTTTTTAAATGGTAATCATTAATTCTTGAATTATGTTTGACTTTTTATTTCAGGCACTCTATTTCTATTTTGAACGTAGAGAAAAAGGAGGAGATTCAGTATGGACAGCTTCCTTTTATGTAGCTTTATTGCAATACATCATGTTCTGTTCTTTGGCTATCCTACTTGATATTATTTCAGATGGAACTTGGTCCGTTCACAGTATTAATCTTAAACGGAATGTGACGATTGGCTTATTTCTTGGTATCATGTTCCTGTTTTATTATTTCAATCTTAGAAGATATAGAAAGAAAAAAGACACTATTATTGCTAAATACAAAGACCATCCGGCAAATAAATGGTTCCGTGGCTGGATGTATGTGATAATAATGGCACTTCTTTTCTTTTCACCAATTCTTTGGGCTTTGCTGCATGGAACTTTGATTGTGAACTTTTAGCAACGAAATTGTCCCCGAATTCCCATTCGGGGGCAATTTTTTCAAAGAGAGATCGAAAGGATAATAGGAATTTCTTTATCTTAGCGCATCGAAAAAGAACAGAAGCATGGTTAACGAGCCGAACATAACTTACGTTTTAAGCATTTCATGGTTGCCGTTGGCAGAGCCTTGGCGCATAACCGCCACCATAGCCGCAGGCGGCCTTTCGGGAGGCGTTACCTCCAGCATGGCCGGCGGCGACTTCTTGGACGGCTTGTGCAACGGACTTATAACCGTCAAATCCTAATATAGTAACAATATGAAAAAGAATAGCTTAATTATATTGATGTTTCTTTTTGCAACTTCATGTTCCTTTTTTCAGGATGAAGATGTTTTGGGCGATGGGTATTACTATATGCCTTATTACGAAGCTAAAGATGTGGGCGCTCCTTTTGGATCTATCGTTTACACATCGGATCAAAAGAATTGCTATAATGAGAATGGCATTCTTATTAAAGGAGGTATTGTTCAAATAATCAATGATGGTCATTTCATTCTTGTTGGCCAAAACAAAAAGCAAGAGGATGATAAAAAAGACAAGAGTGTTTATTATTTGTGGATTGTCGATAAACAAACATCCGATGTCTATGGCCCAATGTCTTTTGAGCAATATCTTGCGAAGAAAAAAGAATTGGGAGTTCCTGAAAAACTTCAACTGAAATATGAAAAGGAGAGACAAAAAGAATGAACGCTATGTTTTCGGGGCGGCAATTGCCGCCCCGAAACTTTTTCCTGCAAGCGCAGCGCAGCAAGGAAAACCCATTTATGAAAGATTCTTGTCAGATTTATGTCTCTACAATACTATTCCAACGATTTTCTTCAAGGCATCAAACCCTTCGGGAATCGGGAAGAGCGGGAAGGTGTGGAACATGCCTTCGTATTCGAAATAATCGTATGGCGCGCCCAAGGAGGCCAATTTTTCCTTTAGCGCAACGGAATCGAGATAAAGGATTTCGTGCGTCCCGACAAAAATAGAGATGCGCCCTAAACCGTTCAGGTCGCCGAATATCGGGCTGACCCAGTAATTGTCGGCGGGCAGGTCGTCGCGCCAGAGGTCGGTCAGAATCTTCACGCGGTCGAGTTTCAGCATCGGGTCGAGTGGTTCGTAGGCTTTCATCTCCGCTTCGCGCGAATAGGTCAGGTCGAGGCTGGGGGAGAGCAGAACGATGTTGTCGGCTTTCCTGTATCCGTTTTCTTTAATGAGCTGGGCATGAAGCAAGGCAAAGGCTCCGCCGACGGAATCACCCATGAGAATGATTTGGTCAACATCTTGGTGCTGAATGTAATCGCGGTAAAAATGCAATAATTGCGTATTCGAGAATTGGCAATGATAATCGGGCGATTTCGGGTAAATGGGCATCACGACGCGGCAATGCAGACGCAGCGACAAGTCGTGAATGAAACGCCAGTGAAAGAAAACAGGTTGGTAGATGCAGGCGCCGCCATGGTAATAAAGCACCAGCTTCCGCGAATCGGAATAGGGCTTCGTGCTGAAATACTGCATGTCGTAACCATCGCCGTGATAGATGCCTTCGGTGAAGTAATCCCTGAAATTTCGCGGAACGCGCACAGGATGGGCGTTCTGGCGGCGGCAATGCTCGATTTCAGCCCTGACTTGTTCTTCATCGGCATCACGCAGCTGACCGAACATCAGCTTGATGTAGCGTTTGGTAAATTCTTTTCCTGGATTCATGCTTTGTTTGTGTTTGACGATGACCTTTGGTAGATTTTCAGGTCGAACATCGGAACGGCGGCCATGATATGGTCGAAAATGTCGCTTTGTATGTTTTCGTAATCGACCCAAGCCTTTTTATTACTGAAGACGTAAATCTGAATCGGAACGCCATATTCAGTGGGCTGCAATTGTCTCACAATCATGGTCATATCGTGGTTGATGTTTGGATTGTGGTTGATGTATTCGCGCAGGTAAGCCCTGAAAATGCCGAGGTTGGTTTGCTGTCTTCCGTTGATGATTTGGCTTGTGTCGATGCGGTTGGCTTCGTTGTATTCGAGGATTTCTTTTTCGCGTGCTTCGAGGTAAGGGGCTATGAGTGAGTATTTTTTGTATTTCTCAATCATCTCGGGCGTGCAGAACTTGATGGTGTTGATGTCGATGTTGATGCTGCGTTTGATTTGTCGTCCGTCGCTTTCCGACATGCCGCGCCAGTTGGTGAACTGGTTGGTGACCATGGTGCTAGTCGGGATGGTGGTGATGGTGTTGTCCCAGTTTTGGACTTTCACCGTCGTGAGGTTGATTTCAAGGACATTGCCGTCGGCATTGCCCATGACAATCCAATCGCCGATGCGAAGCATGTCGTTCGACATCATCTGTATGGTTCCGACAAAGCCCAATATCGGACTTTGGAAAACCAGCATCAGGACAGCCGACAAAGTGCCTAATCCGATGACAATCGTCTTGATGTCCTTGCCCAAAAGGATGGCAATCACGAGCAGTACGCAAATGATGTAAAGAATGATTTTCAGGACCTGGACAAGGCTTTTGATGGGTTTCGCCTTGGCTTTTGAACCGTTGAAAGTGTTGTAGAAATCGGCTCCCGTATTCACCAAGGCATCGAGGACAAGGGTGTAGATGATGACTTCGTAGATGCGGAACAGATAAAGAAAACCGTTTAATGTCAAGTGAAAATCAGGAAGGCAGTCGGTGCCGAAATGCTTGATCAGAATGGCGGGAATGAGCAGGCAGAAACGGAGCAGAATCTTACTGTCTATCAGCAGGTCATCGTATTTTGAACTGGATTTCTTAATGATTTTGTAGACTGTTTTCTTGATGAATAATCGGGCGCCAAACGTAAGTAAAACGCTTAGAGCGAGCAAAGAAACAAAAGCTAATCCTTCGGCGATGGCAAGTGAAGCGTCAGCACTAAAATGGAAATGTGTACCGATTGACTTTAGTATTTCGATGTATTTTTCAATCATGGTTATCCACTGATTTTTGTTTTTGTAAATCCTTTCTGAATCAGCAAGTTGACTATCCTCTCCCTGAAATCGCCCTGAATAATGATTTCGCCGTCTTTTACGCTGCCGCCCACGCCGCAGGCTGTTTTCAGTTCCTTGCCCAACGCTGCCAAATCGAAATCGGAGCCTTGAAAACCAGTCACTAAAGTGACTTTTTTGCCGGCGCGTTGTTTTTTGTCGAGCATGACGCGCAGGTTTTGCTTGGTAGGTTCCAAGGTTACGGTTTCTTCTTCCTCATCGAAGATGAAATCGGGATTAGTGGAGTAGACTATGCCGTCCTTGTTGGCTTTGTGTTTCATGCTATGATGTTGAGACTAAATGGTTTAACGATTATTTCAAGGTCTTTTTCCGTCATGATGGATTCGCCGTCAATATTGATGACTTCGGCCTTCTCCCTGATGATTTTGGCTTCCGAAGTCTGGTAAATGTCGACTTTCGGTGCTTTGTCCATCTTTTTGTCAATCATGAAGCCGCCCATGATGGGAAGTTCCAATGGGTTGGGCTTGCGCACGACGCAAAGGTCAACTTTGCCGTCTTGCAGACTGGCGTGAGGAGAAATCGGGATGTTGTAGCCTTGCTCATTGGAGTTGGCAAACGAAATGAACATGGCTTTTGTCTCGATGGTTTGTTCTGGCATGATGATGGTGTAGTTCTGCTCGCGGTAGGTGATGTAATTCCTGATGATATATTTAAAATAAGTGTCGAAACCACGCCGAGGGTCGTTGGCGTAGTCTTCGGCAATCTTTGCGTCGAATCCGGTTCCCGCAATGCTGATGAAAGGAATGCCGTTTACCGTCACGGTGTCGATCTTGTGCCTTTGGCCTTCGTTGAGAACCTTGATGGCTTTCACAGCATTTAACGGTAAATCAACGTGATGCGAAAATCCATTGCCCGAACCGCATGGAATGATGCCTAAGGCGACATTGGTTCCAATCAATGGCACACCGATTTCATTGATGCTGCCATCGCCACCGGCGGCAACAACAATGTCGAATTGTTCGTCAACAGCTTCCTTGGCTAAAACTTTGGCATGGCCTGCATATTCCGAATACTTTATTTCGTAGTCGAATCGGTCTTTGTCGATGTTCTCAGCGATTTTATCTGGAAGGTTCTTCTTTCTCACTTTCCCCGATATTGGGTTGATTATGAATCGAATCCGTTGCTTGCTCATAAGTCAGTTTGTTGTTTATCATTCGGTTGTTGTACGATTGCAATTGTTCTTGCAGTTTTAGATGAAGGTCGGGACATTGGATGTGGCCGATGATGTTGTTCTCCACGTGCTTGTCTTGGTCAAGATTGAAAACGCCAACTGCCTGTTGCCCGTCCGATTGAATCAGATAATGCCCATCGCTGAATTGATAGGTCTGGTTGATGAAAGTAATCCATGCGGGTTGTTGCAGGGTGTCGAAAAGGTTGCGGCCAAAGCTGAAAATGGTGTTGGTCACGTTAAGCGCCGACAAGATGCTTGCGCCAATGTCGGTTTGCTGGGCCATTTCGTCGGTGCGGTTTGGCGCGATTTTGCCTGGATAGTAAAATGCAATCGGGACGGCATACATGCCCCAAACGCTATTGAAGGCGTCGTCGTAATGTTCGGTGTTGGCGTGGTCGGCGGTGATGACGAACAGGGTGTTGTCATACCATTCTTTCGTGGCTGCGGTCTTGAAGAAATCGCGAAGGGCGCTGTCGGTGTAATAGACGGTCTTTTCAAAGCTGCTCCAGTTGTAAACGTCTGAAGGTAAGACAAAACCAGCTGGCAGATTGAAAGGATGATGCGACGAAAGCGTGTATACGATGGCTGCAAATGGCTGTGAAATCGTGTCTAAATTGTTGGCGAAATATTGAAGGAAAGGTCCGTCGAAAATGCCCCATTTGTTGTCGTAGTCGGCATCGTTGTCATATTCGGTTCTGCCATAATAATGGTCAAAACCAACATGTTGTGAGAAAACGTCGAAGTTCATGGTGCCGTTGTTTCCGCCGTGGAAAATCGAGGTCTTGTAACCATGCGCTTTCAGGTTGTCGCCGAAACCATGCAAATCGTTTCCGAAATAGGAAGAAGTGGGGAAGTCGACTTCCATCAGCGAAGGCAAGCCTGAAAGGATGCTTGGCAGCGACTCGATGGAACGGCGTCCGTTGGCGCGTCCGTCGAAAGTGAGGCTTTGTTGCAGCAGCGAATCTAAGAATGGTGTGAGGTGGTTGGCATGATCCGGATTATAGTAGCCAATCATCTCCTGACCGAAACTTTCTAGAATGATAAGCACCACATTGTCGGGAATGGAGTCGTTTTCATTGTCAGGCGTGATAAATCGTGTCGGAGCGTTGATGCCGATGATGGGTTCGTAAGTCGAATTTTCAACGAGATGAAGCTCCTGAAGCGTTTGGCTTTTGCCGCCTTTGGCGATGGTGAAAGGTGTGTTAAGTACAATCGGAACGTGGTGAGGCTCAGTGTATTGCAGCGCATCAATCATTTTGAGCGGTTTCTTTTGTGTTCCGCCACGGCAGCCCATAATGGTCAGCGGAGCCATAATGAGTAGACTGGCACATTGCCATATAATCCAACCTTTTTTGCTCGTGTTTTCGTCTTTTCTTATTCTCGTGATTTTTGAAATGACAATGATGAGCATGATGGATAAGATGCTGAAAAGCACCATATACCAGTAATCGATGGCCAATTGCCCGATGATGCCACTGATGTTTTCGTCCTTGTCGCCGAAAAACTGAAATAGTTCGGAGGTCATGCGCTTGCCGATGAAGCGGAAATAGATGGTGTCGACAAGGTTGAGTGTGACGGCTACGCTGTTGACAAAAACATAGTATATATCGATGATTAACTGTGGTTTACGATTGCTTATCCATGAAAAAGGAAGCGTGTAGTACAGTATGACGGGAATGTTCAGGTAGGCGAGGACAATCAGGTCGAAACGTAAGCCGCATCCGTAGAGTCGGAGCGATTCAAAGAGGTGAAGGTTGGGGAAAAACGATGTGTTGAGCAAATAAAGCATCCAGCGGCAGAAACTGAATAGCAGCAGGACGGCGGCAAGGCGGTAAATAAGCAGCATGACTGGTTTTTTGTACCAGTTGTATCCTTTTTTCTTCTTTGTGTAATAACTCATGGCTTTTGTGATAATTAAAAAATAACCAGTAACGAAAACAACTGTTTTTTCGCTTCGCTGAACAAATTGTCGAAAATTATAATCGTCTGTATATCAGTTTAATTTATGGGAGTTTGTGTTTGTAAAAACGATATTGATATGTATTAGAATTATCTCAACTTAAGTGCTTGTTCAAATTAAGTTTACATTTTGAATTTAGGGTTATGGGTTATTTGGACATTTGGATATTTGGACACTTAGACATTTGGGTGTTTTGGGCATTTGTACAATTTACTGACTGATAACTGATAACCGACAACTGATAACTGATAACCTATTTATGTTGCAGTTTAATTTTGACCACTTACTTATTATTTTATTGTTACTTAATATGTGGGGGCAAAAATAGGCTATTTTTTCAAAAAAAACAAGCCCCGATTTTCGGGGCTTGTTTTTGTGTTGATGAATTGTAAGAACCAATTAGCGGCGTGCTTCCTTGATTCTGGCTTTCTTACCACGGAGACCTCTGAGGTAATAGATACGTGCTCTGCGGACAACGCCTTCCTTGTTCAGCTCGATGTTCTCAATCATAGGTGTAGCGATTGGGAAGCATCTTTCAACGCCGATACCGTTGGCGGCAATCTTACGAACCGTGAAAGTTGCAGTTTTACCGCAGCCGCTACGCTTCAAAACGATGCCTTGGAACTTCTGAAGACGGCTCTTGTCGCCTTCGACAATCTTGTAAGTTACGGTGATGGTGTCACCTGGTCTAAACTTCGGAAAATCTTTTACAGCAATCTGATCTTCAACGAATTGGATAAGTGCATTCTTGCTCATTGTATATGTATTTTGTATATTTTTCGTCCAAAAACGGGTGCAAATATACAAATTATTTGAATACAAACACTTATAAATTGCTTTTTTTGAAAATTTCGTACATTTCGGGGCGGCGTTCCTTGGTGCGTTGCAAGGCTTGTTCCAATTTCCATTCTTGGATTTTCAAGTCGTTGCCCGAAAGCAGAATTTCTGGCACATCCCAGCCTTTGTATTCGCGTGGCCGTGTGTAGACGGGCGGGGATACCAAACCGTCTTGGAATGAGTCGGATAGGGCAGAGGTTTCGTCGTTCAAGGCACCGGGAATCAGCCGCACGAGGCTGTCAACCAAGACGGCTGCACCCAATTCGCCTCCCGAAAGAACGTAGTTACCGATGGATATTTCCTTGGTAATCAGGTGCTCGCGTATGCGCTCATCGATGCCTTTGTAATGGCCGCAAAGAATGATGAGGTTTTCTTTCATTGAAAGCTGGTTGCACAATGGCTGGTTCAGCAGTTCGCCGTCGGGACTCATGTAAATCACCTCGTCGTAGTTGCGCTTGGCTTTCAATTGGCTGATGCAGTTGTCGACAGGCTCGATCATCATCACCATGCCGGCACCGGCGGCAAAGGAATAGTCGTCAACCTTGTGGTGTTTGTCGGTGCTGTAGTCGCGCAGGTTGTGCAACCCGATTTCAACAATGCCTTTGTTGACGGCGCGTTTGATGATGGATTCGGTGAAGGGACCTTCAAACATTTCGGGAAATATGGCGATGATGTCGATACGCATGACTGAAATTTTCGGCAAAAATAATCAATAATGCTGAATTATGTGATAATTAAAAAACAACCTGTAACGATAATTGCTGTTTTTTCGCTTTGCTGATCAAATTGTCGTAAATGAAACGCAAATTATAATCACCTATGTATCAGTTTAATTTATGGCAATTCATGTTTAATTTGTGGGGATTCGTGTTTATAAAAACGATATTGATATGTGTTAGAATTGCTCAACTTTTAATTTATTGTTACTACGGATTGAAGAATAATGTATTTTTGCACCT